>NZ_JAUBTT010000175.1:0-8594 GCF_036705125.1 Microcoleus sp. B7-D4 | reverse complement strand
AGTATTCGGGCCACCAAACAGTCGCAATTTCTCGCAATTTTTCGGCATCGGCGGGGGCGATAATTTCTGGCTCTGGCACGGGTTGGGGGGGGTTTGGTTCTTGCGGATTGTCGCTACCGGCGCTCGGCTTCGCCGTCAGTTCCGAGAATATCGCTCGCTCCGAATCGGTCAAAGCGGCCCAAACTTTCTCGCGGTTTGCAGCTCCCCTAGCACAGACATCTTTAAGGATTGGCAGAATGTCGGCCGCTGCCCGTCGTGCAGATTCGGAGTCGGGTTCTGCCGTTGCTATCCGAATCATGTCCCGCAGGTTGAGTTCATCTTCGTTGAGTTCAGAGTGCGGGGTTTGACGGAGTTTATGCGGGGTTTGTGCGGGGTTTGTTGCGGGGTTTAAATCTTCTACTGGTAAGGGTTCTGATATTTTGACGGGGTTGACGGGGTTCAAACCTACTTTTTCTATTTTCACTGCTTCTGTTTCCTGGTTCGTCTTGTGGCTTTCCTCATGCGATGAAGAAGTTTCGGTTTTATCTGCAATGTTTAAAGGGTCTAAACCCCGCAAATAGCTGTAATTCCCGTCTGGCAAGGATTCTGAACCCCGTCGTAACCCCGTCGTAACCCCGTCAAACCCCGCATCAAACCCCGCATCATTGGTAGGAGAATCTTGAGGGATAAGTGCCGAAAGTACATCAGAATGAGTGGGCGATGTTTCCCCTTCGGTGCGAAGTCTTAGTCCTTCAATCCAACTGCGACCACGGGAACGCTGCCACTTGACTCCAGTGAGTTCAAGGTAATCGTTGCAGAGCTCCGAGAGCATCTTTGGATACTTGATATGAGAAACTGCTTTGAGGTTGGAGTCGCACCAATTCTTGTAATGTTCGTAAACCTTGCCCGTAGGTGTCGAGGCAGTCGGGTCTACAATCAAGCAATCATCAAAGTGAGCTGCCACGCTGTTGGTTTGCAGTTTCATGTCCCATTCTTCGAGCTTGAATTCTGCAATCTGATTTTTGCCTACCCCTTGAATGCACTCGGTAACTGTGCTGTCAGAAAGGCTAAGAGCCACGGCAATGAGTTGAGAGATTTCTTCATCCATCTCCGCTTCAATGTTTGAATTTCGCAACACCGCTGGTAAGGGATTGTCGAAGTGAACAAGACACAAACGGCGGTCTAAACCAGTTGTATCGCCTACGAAAATCGGGTTGTTACTTCCAATGATTAGTAAACCGTAGAAAAAAGCATCAGAGGCTGGTTTATATACTTCCCGGTAACTAACGGCATCGCCACCAGTCAAGGACAATATCGCATCTACACCCAAAGCAGTGCGCTCATCTGGACAGGCTACCAATTGCTTGTCGATAATACTGGCAATTGTTGAGCCGTCATCCATATTTTTGAGTTTGCATCCTTTCCAATTCTCTCGACCTACTATTTTTTGAAGTAGTCGAATAAATGTACCCTTTCCGCTCCCCGGCTTACCGATTAAGTGAACGAGCATCTGCAAGTCAAAAAATCGAAACTTAAGCAATCCGTTGATGATTGCCAACAGTTTGAGGATTTTCTTGCGGTTGCCCTGCATTGCCGTATTCATCCATCGGTAAACCTTCGGGCAGTTTAGTTTTAACGTCTCCAACACATCGCTGCTTGTACTGCCTGTGAGAGGCTTGTATTCATAAGGAAGGTGTGAAGTAAATCCCATACCCGGCGAGTGGTCTAAGCGTGTAAACCTGCTAGCATCGAGCACGTAATTATTGAAATTGATGTAACGCTTCCTGTCCCAAGTTTGCCAGCGAGCAACCCTCAGTCTTTTGGTTAAAAGTTTGAGTACGTCAGTTAAGTAGGCGTCCCCGCTGTAAGGAATATTTTTGGCATCAATTACGGTCATTAGTAGACTTTCAAAATTGCCTATTTCGATTTTCTCCCATTCTTTGCCAGTCCATATTCGCCAAGCTTTTTGTTCATTGTCAAATTTCCACTGATGCCCGTATTCTTCTGCTATTTGCGCTGCTGTTTCGCGGGGAGTAGGAGGTTTTTTCTGGGTAGGCTTATCCCCTTCTTTTTCGTCGCCAAACAGCTTTGCTTTACCAAGAATCCTTCTGAATTCCTCAATTCCTTTGTGCTGAATAAAATCATCCATCCCTTTGAATTCCTCTTTCGGGCCCGCTTCCCATGCGCCCGTGACAGTTCTCACTAACACATTGAATTTAGCCAATTGCTTGGCCAATTTCTTCTCGGCTGCGCGGACATTTGGATTTGTGGCCGCATCGGCATCAAAGCCAATGATAAAGCCAAAGCCAGCCTCTGCGAGCTTTCTCAGCGCGGGTACTAGAAATCGCTGATTTTCGGGGTCGCGGGCTTTGCCTGTCAGGCCTTGCTCTACTCCCAGCAAGGAAATTGTGGGGATGCCATTTGAGCACCCGGCAAGGGCTTTAAATACTCCCTCAGTAAGGAGAATATAAGGCACATCATTGATATAAAAAGCTTCTCGCTTTAGGGCTTCAATCTCCCAGTAGAGCGGGTTATCGGGAGATGGGGGGACGAAAGCATCAAATTCTCCGACTGACGTTAAATACTTTGGCGGCTCCTTTTTGCCTCGCTTCGGTTCTCGGATATTAGGCCGGAATTGTACTTGCCCATTTTGCCCTATGAACAGGATGCCCGCCGATTTTGTCGAAATCCCATAGAGCGAAGCTTGGGCGATGCTGGCACTGAAGCTGCATTCGCGGGCCCAAGGATTGAGCAGCCCTCTACCTGCGATGTGGGCTTCGTGTTCGGGCGTGAGGAATTTTTTATCGATGCTGCATAGAATCCCCCCTAACTCCTGATTTCCTTGCTCTTGAGGGGGGGATACTGATAGAATTGAGGCAGATCCAGGGGTTGACGCATCTCCACATAGGGGGGATGCAGATTGTGCAGATTGAGTTAAATCGCCAGCAAAATTGGTTGCAATTTCTTCACTGTGTGGCATCATATGAGGGTGGGAAGCTTTCAATGTTTGTTAGACATTGAAAGGAGTATCCTAATTCTGTTCAAATCTTGGCGGACGAGAAACAGAGTTAGGGGTTTACGCAATAAGAAAAATATACCGCAAAGCGCTGAAAGCATCATTGCTGGAAGCGCTTTTGTGTTGTCTAGCCCCGGCTGCTAGACCTTGGCTAGCAGGTTATTAGACATTCGCTAGTATCTTTAACTAGCATCCTTGGGAGTTCCCTTCCGCTTGGTCTTGGCTTTGGCCGTGGCGGTTGGTTTTACTGTTGTAGACACGACGGGCGCTCCCTGTGAATCTTGGGCAAGCATCGCCCGTCGTTCTTCCAGCGCTTTTTTAACGAATACGAGAACTAATTGAGGAATGGTGCGATACTCTTCATCCGCCCACGCCTTCAACTCTTCATACTCATCGTCATCAAAACTGATAGTAGTTCTAGGCCGCTTGGTAGTCATGGGATTGCGTTGACGTGTATCAACATTATCCGCAAAAGTCTACCGATACAAAAACTTGCTACCAATTACATCACTATTGACAAGTGATGTAAATTGAAACTAAAATAGCACGCATAGCGAATCGATGCCAAATCGATTCCGAATTGATTCTCCTTAAGCAGGCTAAACTATGAACCTTAAAAACCAAGCTGTGATTGACGTAGAGGTTGAGTCAATCGATTCCACCGATTCCGAATCGATTGAACGCTGGTATCCCGCAGCGCAAGTACAACAGATTCTCGGATTGAATAAATCTGCATTGCAGAAGGCGATTGCTAAACTGCAAGGCATTTACGGACTCGACCTCAAAACCTTACGCCGTGGAGGTGCGCGGGCTACTGAATACTCTCGAATCGCTCTAGATGCGATTGAATTATTGAATTCAGGAAAGTTCACTGAACTCCGAAAACTGGTACAAACAGCACCAGCCGCGACCTCTCCCTCGCAAGTCTCAACACTGACAATCTCCGAATACACGCCAGCGCTCGATCGACGAATTGCCGAATTGAACCAAAATGCGACTTCTACTTCGGCATCTCTGAACCAAAACGTGATGCAACTTCTGGCACAAATCGCAACCGAAAACCAAGCGGCCCAACAGCGCGATGCTGACTTGGACACAGCCGAAATCAACGCAGCTCAAAACCGTGGGGCTGCACGAGCTCTCGCAGTGTTTCAAGCTGAACAGAAGGCACAAGCTGAAGTTCTGGCACAACTGCGGGCAATGAAGCTAGGAGGGGCTGAATAATGGCTTTTTACAAAGTAAAAGTGCAGCGGGAATGTAAAACAACTCGAACCTTTAATGTTGTAGGAACCCGCCCGCAGGAAGCTTTACAGGCTGCTGCCCTGCAATTAAGAGAGGAAGGAGTAGCGGATGCTATAGCGATTGCAGTGATTGGGCAAATTAACAGTTTGAGGGAGTGAAAATGGTACGAATTATTAACGGTGTAGTTTTTGACGACGGTAAACCCGGCAAGCGAGTCATTAACACCAACGGCGGAAACTACGTCGAGAACATCAAAGGCGACTACATTGCTGGCACAGTCATCAATCACAAGTCACCAACTCCAGAGCGCAAGGATTTATCGAAAGATGGCGACGCAGTTGACGTTAAGGCTGAGGAGGTTTAATTATTGAAAACCAAGAAAGCAAGCGAAATCGAGGAAGGCGACATAGTTAACTTCTGGTCAGGTTGGGGAACGGCAAACCAAACAGTTTCTAGGGTAGCCGAAGTGACCGACTGCCAAACAAAAGCAGAGCTAATCTTGATTGAAGTAGATGGCGAAACAGATGGCTTGAAGTGGCCACCAAACACAGAGATTCATGTAACCGAACAGGAGGCTTAAGTGATGCTTAACGATGATGACAACTTCGATAAAAACCTGACCAAGATAATGGTTGGGGGTGTGCTTATAGGGGGCACTCTTGTCTTTGCAATTGGGTACGACACGGGCTATCAATCGGGCGCAAAGCGAGTCCCGGAGCCAACAATTATCCATGGCAACGTGACGATTAACAACAGCATAAATCTGGATTCAGATGGTGCTGGCAGTGTATCTGAATAGGAGGGCTTGAGCAATGACCAAAGTTTTTGAAATTACGCCTGAATCCAATCCAGAAATCTGGGCTCAGTTGCAGCCGCCTGTTACCGATGAGCCAGAGCGTCCGTGCATCAACTGCGATAACCTCGGATTCCCGGAGTGCCAATTTATGGCTGTTGGACTGGATTTGGCAACGGCGATCGAACTTTCGGAAAGCTGGCGGCGCGGTGAATATTTGCTGGCTGTCGGACACGATGGAGCAGATCGAGTTAGCCACAAGCTCAATCAAATGACGAACCAGCCAACACCCGTCGAAAAGTAATTGGCTGGCCGTATAAATCATCCCTCCCTTAGCAAAAAGGGGGGGACTCATCTAAGGAGATTTTACTATGGATTTTGGACGCGACAACAGCAGCGTAGCAATAAGGAACCCAGCAGCCGGACACAGCCCCTACATTGATGAAAAAGCGGGAGACTGGGCCGACACAGAGGCTGACATTCTCTCTTACTTGAGCGATGTTACGAAGCTTGAAGCGATGGCAGATAAAGCTGCCAATGCCGAACAGCTTGCCCTAGTTTTAGAGCCATTTTTAGATAACGCTGAAACCTATCTGGAGGCGCTGGGGAAAATCGCTGATGGACAGGTTACTTGGACAGAAATTAGGAAAAAATTTGGCTCTAAAGTCGGGAATGCCATCGCTAAAATCCGCAAGCTAAATGCGGAATTTGGGTCTGAGATGGAGCAACTAGACGCTAAAGACCGTGCAGCGATGCTGAAGATTGAAACCAAGCGTCAGCACGGACTAGCCGAGATTGCTTCTGAGCTCACAGGCGACTTACAGGCTGAGCTGTGGCGACACGAGAACAAGATGGAAGCTATCGCAAACAGGGGTGAGGTGGCGTCCAAGCGTCAAACCATCCAAGAATCGCTCCGAGAACGCCGACAGAAGCTGCTCAGTCGAGCCACAGTCGGCTCGGACAAAGGGATTCAGGAAAAAGTGCCAGTGACTATTGGATCTGCCAGCAACAACAGCGCCAGCGTGTCGGCAACTGGTACAGCTAGAGGGTTTGGGGGCTGGTTTGCGAACGTAATGAATTTCAACAACCGTTAAGCAAGAGGGGACTTATGCACGAATTTATCGGGGCCAGTCCCCTTTCCTTTTCGGGAGGGGGACAGCACCAGCACCAACAACAACAGCAATATCAAGTTACAGCAGCACCAACAATTGACCAACCGCAGCCGGAGGAAACTAACGCCGAGCGCCAGTATCGGGACGCTGCCAATCTGTGTGAAGTCGTCGCACCCGTAGCTATCGGTTCAGCAGTGGTTTTTGCATTCCATCTGATGCAAGTCGCAGGCGGTTCGATAGTGCCAATAGGGGTTTATCAGGTTTATCTATTAGCCAAGATTACCGGGCAATCTAAGCACCGCTTGGCTACTGCAATTGTTGGCGGTGGCGTGACGCTTGGCATGATTGCCAGCCTTGCCGAACCGTTATCTGAAGGGCAGCAAGTAGGGGACGCAGAACCACGCTTGGAGATAGGCATCAAAGAAATTCAGACGGTTAAAAAACCTGTTTCAAGTAACTTTGATTACTTGCCTTCAATTGGGCTTGTCATTATCGTTTTCTGCCTAATGTTCAAAGCCAAAGGAGGGAGCAAGTAATGACACCATTAACCGAAAAACACGCTCAATTACTTAAGTCAAACCGCGCACTGCTTCTGACCTTTGAAAGACTCCCGGTTGGCGCTAAGTTGTCGGCAGTCGGTTTGGCGCTTGTGATTGGGATATATAGCGGAATAAGCGCCTTGACCGGGACGGCTAGTAATCGGGTGCAACTCTGTATCCGCAACAAACAAGCTTTGCAATGCGTTGATAAAGCGGGCAAACCCTACATCATGACCGAGTATTATGCGGAGAAATGGAAAGCAAATCCTCTAGTAGTTGTTCATAATAAAATCCCTGCAACTAACCCACATAAAGCGCTGTGGATGGCGCTTTGTGGATGCAGTTTTTGGGTTGGAGGTGTTGGGTTTCGGAGCTTGCAGAATTCCGAGCGACAGCTTGCAAACTACGAGATTCTTGCAGATAAACGCGACCTAGCAAAAGGGCAACTGAATGCTCGTGTTGAACTGCTGGAAGATTGGCGGGCAATGAGGGTTAAAGAAGTACAAGCCGAGGGCGATGTGGAAGCTGCTGCCAACGATTGCGCTGTGGTTTTGAAGCAGTGTGAAGTTTTGGGTGAAGCCGACATCCGCATCGCTCAAATGGAAGCTGAGGAAGCTATTTTTGAGGCAGAAACTGCGGGGCTACCAGAGGACAAAAAGCGCGAATATGTTGAGTTTTTGCGGAACCAAAAGAATCCCTTTCAACTTCGGCTGACCGGAACCCAAACATTCGACGGCATCAATGACCCTAGCGACAAAGTGGCTGATTCAACAGCGTCAGCAATTGAGCCAAACCCAAATCTTCAGATAGCCCGTCAAGTCGCAGCCAAAGTCTTGAATTCTCTGGCAGCTATCAACACATCAATTTTTCTGGCGGGTCCTACTCGCACTGGCAAAACTCGCACTCTACACAAGTGGCTGCGGGACACAAAGACGCGCTTTCCAGAGGCTGAAATCTACGTCATCGCCCAAAAATACGAAGATTTTCCGGGTGTTCCGAGAGACAGAATTATGATATTTGACCCACTACTTCCAGAGGAGTCAATGAAGTTTTTGGATGAGGTTTACGAGAAGTTGCAGCGTCGGAAATCTAAGCCAGCAACAGAGGAAACCTACCGCAAGCGACCTATTAAAATAATCCTTGAAGATTGGTTCGCGACTTACCAGTGCTTAGTGCAGAAACGAAACGCGCAACTGTGGGAAGACAAGGCTTCCAAATTGGGAAGTATAGCGACCGTAGGGGGTCAGTATAACGTCGGCTACTTCATTTGCACCCAAACTTTTAACATTGCATCTAGTGGGGTTGCAGATAGCAATATTCGCCTTAATTTAGCCTTGTTAGCTCAAGGATTGGTGAGGACTACGAGCAACGGTGAGGAACAGGGGTCTTATGGCGTAATCGAGCAAATGTTAAACAACTCAAACGTCATCGCAAGCAAGGAAACACGGGATAAATTAGCAGCCGAATTGAGCTTATTAGTCCCGGATTCAATGACCGAGCAAACTCCAATTATCTTTTCCACAATTGGCAATCCAGTGCTAGGACTGATGCCACGAATTGAGGTAAAAGAATCATGGATTGATGATGATTCTGGTGCTCAAATGGACACTTTCAATAGTTCATCGGGAACGGCTAATAGCCATCACAAACCCCAGCTTTCTGACGCTGAATACTGGGAGCGGATTTACGATTTGGAGTTCGATTTGGGGGATAAAAAGCCGTCCGATAGTCCGATGGAAGATAGCACCTCATCGGATAGCGAATCGGACAGTGAATCGGGCAGCGAGATTGAGTCCGATGAGCTGGAACCTTTACCAAGTAAAGTGTCAGGGGGAGTGTCCGGCTTTGTGTGGACTGTCCGAGCCGTCAGTCAGATGTTCCCTAATGTGGCTCCTGAGCGTTTATTTTCCTCG
>NZ_JAUBTT010000257.1:0-1431 GCF_036705125.1 Microcoleus sp. B7-D4 | reverse complement strand
AAAGAATAAGCCTGAATAATATATTTGCTTTGATCTAGATGGATCAGGGGATTACAGACATTTACCATAAAAAAGCAAGCTATGCCGAATCGACGTGATTTTCTTCTTGGTGGGACTGTAGCAGCGGCTGCGACCTTGTTACCAAATAAATTGACTGCTCAAACTCCAACCAATCGATCGGAAATGGCAGCTTTACAGGAAGGATATGTGGGACAGTATCAGGGTGGTGTGTACTTACTGCCAGCCAATGATGAGACAGTCCAATGGGGTTGGTTTAATAATGCAGAGACACCCCGCGCTCGGATTAAATCAGGGGACACCGTTGTCATGGAAACCATGATGGCTTCCATGAATCAAATTTTGCCGGGGGTATCGATCGAAGAAATTACTAGACTGCGGGTAAATAATCCCGGTCGTGGACCCCATACGATTACAGGGCCGATCTTTGTAGAGGGCGCAGCACCCGGAGATACTCTGAAAGTCAAAATTAATCGGATTGTGCCTCGTACCTATGGCTCCAACTGGAACCTGCCGGGTAATCTTGCCCTAGGGCAATTCCCAACTAGCTTCCCTGAACCCCAAGTAAAACATTTCTTCCTTGACCTCAAGCGTGGGGTAACAGAATTTTTGCCGGGAATTGAATTACCTGTGCGTCCGTTCCCCGGTATTCTTGGGGTGGCGAGAGCTGAAAGTGGACAATATAGCACCGTACCCCCTGGACCTTTTGGCGGAAACCTCGACTGTAGAGAATTAGTAGAAGGCACAACGATTTACTTACCAGTGTTTGTGGATGGAGCTTTATTGTGGTCTGGGGATTCCCATGCGGTGCAAGGTAATGGTGAGATTAATTTAACAGCGATCGAGTCTGCCTTTAATGAACTGAACCTGACTGTAGAAGTAATTAAGGGTAAACGCCTGACTTGGCCGCGGATTGAGTCAAATACTCATTGGATAACGATGGGTTACGATCGAGACCTCAATATTGCGATCGATATTCTGGAAGAAGAAACCCTAAAATTTCTTGCTGAATCTAAAGGCTTAAACACTACTGAAGCTCGTCAATACATGGCAAACTACGGTGATTGTCGAGTAGCAGAGGTGGTCAATCAACTAAAAGGGGTCTATTGCATGTTACCGAAACAACCAACTCCAGTCCTTGCCCCTAACCCTACCACTGATACCTCAGATAGTTTTGTCACCCATGCCATCGATGGTGATGCAATGCAGGCTATGAACATGGCGGCTATGAGTCTTATTGAGAGAATGCAGACCCTAAAAGGACTTGTACCCCTTGATGCCTATTCCCTTGCCAGTTTAGCTATGGATGCACGGATTGGCAAAATAGAGCCGGGAGCAAAACATCTACATTGCTTGATGCCCAAGTCTCTCTGGGTCAGAAGTTAACAGCAGTTTGCGTTCAGATAAGTGGTG
>NZ_JAUBTT010000019.1:81088-94467 GCF_036705125.1 Microcoleus sp. B7-D4 | reverse complement strand
GTCCAAAAAGGACGGGCGGGACGCCCATCCCACAATAACAATTAAAATTGTAAGTTATTTAATTCGCGATCCTTAGTCGTAAATTTTATTCCCGATCGCCAAACTTGCCGATCGAGTTTCATTTTTCTGTTTTCTGTTTTTTTCTACTGTGCCGAATTCCGGCGCGCAACGGCAAAAAAAACCGATCGAACCCAGCTAAATACTTAAATCATTTTATACCACCGATCGACCTTGTACAAATATCGGTTTTGCGTCCAACAGCCGCTGCTTTATCAGTTACGAAGCCTGTGGCGTATCGCTGACACTCGATGCTTGCGTGGCGGACTCGGCAGATCGATATCCGTAGAAATCTATCCGGTAGTCTACAATTTTGACACCCGTTTGCTCTTGGATTAGCTCGATCAAGTCGATCGGCAGTTCCACATGAACGTCGAGAATCTGAGCCGTATCAAGACAATTGACGTGAGAGTGAGAGTCGCTGACATTGCCGTACAAGCGTCCCTCCGAGCGTTCTATGCACTCAATAATCCCTGCTTTCGACAAAGCTTCTAGATTTTGATACACAGAAGTATGCCCGATCGAATGCGCTTGTTTGTTGAGGCGATCGTAAATTTCGCGAGCCGAGAGGTGTTCTTTTGCCTCCCACAAAAGTTCTAGAATAAATCGACGCTGGCGGCTCAAGCGCATTCCCATCGCCTGACAGCGGTTTAAAGCATCTTCTAATGAACTAATTGGTTTCACAGCTACCGCCTTATAAAGCCTGCTCGATTTTTTATTCTGGTACAATATTGCACGCCTACATATCCACTAATTCTAACGCAGGGTTGCCCAACAGTAGAAGGTAGAAGGCAAAAATATCGAGTGAGTGAATTTTTTCTAGTTGCTGCTCAACTCCGGCTGCCAGCACCCCCAGACAATTATCCCCCTCAGAAATATTGCTTTGATTCTATCTTCTACTGCCAAAACTCCTAGTTCGAGGATTTGATGGCGTTAACCAATAACTTGGCGATTTCCGAGAGTTGCTTTTTGTTGAAAGTTTTGAGCAAAAGCTTGACTACCGCCTTCGGTTCGGCTGGAAGTGCTACTTGCTTCGAGGCTGCTGCTGGGGCTGCTGGAACGGCTGGGGGGCTTGCCTCTGCTGGTTTTGGGCTTGCTGCCAAAAGTAGCAAATTTTTACTCGGAACGATCGTCTTGACTTTCCCCACTTGTACTAAATCGCCAGCTTCCTTGAGTTCTTTGATAATCAACGGAGCTAAGATTTTATAAGAGTTTTTGGGATTAACGATCGCAGCTCTAGCTGTTTTTACTAAATTTTGCCAAGTCTCAATTTTACCTCCCAACTTATAGAGGCGAACGCACACAGCCGTCAACTCAGAGCGACTAGCAGCCGATTCTTTCTGCTTGAACACCTGCAACATTTCTTTGAGTAAAGTCATGACTTCAACAGCAAAATTGGGCGGCACAGCGCCCGCTGTTGGAGCGGCGGGCGCACCAGACCCAGCAGCAACCGCCTGCACTTTGCCCGACGCCAATTTATCGAGGTGAGTTTCGAGTTGAGCAAAAACAGGCATCACCTGCTGCACAAGTTTTTCTCCCTCCTCATTCCTCAAGCCGAAAGGCCCCTCCAGTCGCCCCAGCAAGTCCTTAAGCGTATCAACTCCCTTTAAAAATAGGGATTCTGCCGTTTGGTCAACCTGCTTGACGGGCCCGTCCTTGAGCACCTTAAAACAATCTTCCAAGCGGTGAGCGGTTGTTTTAATACTATCTAAGCCAAGCATAGCCGCCCCTCCTTTCACGGAATGGGCGGCTCGAAACATCTCTTGGACGCTTTCGGGGTCTTTCATCGTGGACTTTAAATCCACTAAACCATTTTCTAGAGTATCGAGGTGCTCCTTAGCCTCCTCTATAAACAAACGCATAATTCGGTCTTGCTGATCTGACACGACAGTCCTCCTAACAATCTGTGCACCCTCCAGAAAGCACCCTCTTCGCGGGAGGAAACACGACTCCTGCCAAAAGTCGGAAGCTCCCATGCAAAACATTCTAGCCTGCCTCAGCTAGCAGACTCAAAATACGGGTGTGAGGGCAATCTTAGCTCTCAAACTGCTGCGGTGGAGATTGAGCCTAGAGTTCTGAGGGAGTATCTGGAGCGACTTCAATACCCATTCCTTGTTTCATCATCTGCTGAGTCGTAATCAAGTCGTTTAACTCCTTGACTTCGACGCCGATGTCTTGGCAAGCCTGTTTCAGTTCCCGCTCGAAGGTGTTGAGGTCGCTTCCGTAGCCGCAGAGCTTCGCGGCTGTGGCGATTCCTTGTTGGGCGTTAGCTTTGGCGCAGTCGATCAATTCAAGGCCTTTGAGGGGTTGGGAGGATGCCATAATTTCAAGCCACAATTTATCTTTTCTCCCACTCTACCTAGAACGTTGAGGTCGATCGATCTATCGAAAGGCATGAAAAATTCTGCCTGTGCTGCGTGTTGCCAATTCATAGTTACTTTTTGGGATTTCCTGCCAAGATAGCAGTAGTTGGGATTCTCTAACCCTTACTGTGCGTAAATTACACTAGATTACTGTGAAAAATGTTTCCCAATGTAAAATGCACTGGGTCTGGAGCGTCCGGCACCGCCTGTTTGTGTCTTTTCTCTTTGCTATGGCAGTTGCTGTGTTGCTGCCACCTGACTATCTCCCCTGACTCGGACGCTGTGCATTTGGAACGCGGGCGCCGTCAGTTTCCTGATTTTGACTTGGATGCTGATGCTGCAAGGCACTCCCGAATTGATGCGCCACCACGCTCAGCAGTTGGATGCTGGCCACTTAACAATCTTAAGTACGATCGTGGCAGCGGCTTGTGCTAGCTTGTTAGCCATCTTCTTTTTGCTGCGCGATCCCAAAGGCCTGTTGCCGAATTTGCTATTTCTGCACTTGGGGCTTTCTGTCCTAACAATTGTTGGGTCTTGGATGCAGGTACACACTATCTTCACGATGCACTATGCCCGCAGCTACTACAAAAACCGCAGCAAGCAGCACGGCAGTTACTTACAGGCGGAGGGTTTGGATTTTCCGGGCGACGAGGAAGCAGATTACAAAGATTTTTTATATTTCTCCTTTGGTATTGGCATGACTTGCCGGCGTTGCAGACGTGCAGAGCACTTCTCGTTCCACGAGGTATCTGGTCCTTTTTCACAGCGTGCTGTCGTTCTTTTTTAACACCGCTATTCTGGCTATGAGCGTCAATATTATTGCTGGATTGAGTTGAGAGGATTAAGTAGCAGTGGTATGATTTAGAGTATGATGCGGAAACTTTCATCCTAATAATAGTTAGGTGGTAATTGCTAAATTGAAGTAGTCCAACCATCGGGAAGCTCACTTACATCTTCTAGTAGGAAGTTTGCGTACACGAATATTCGGACATCATCGTAGAGATCGCTAAGAACACGTTTCCGGGCACCGGATTTGTCCCACGGTTGAAGATCGGAGTCTAGCTCACAGAAACCAACCCAGGGATGCCCCTCTGCCTGTAATTCTTCAGATTTAACTATCACAGCCGCCAAAACAGCTAAGTCATAGGGTTTAAGGGAGAGATCATCCATTGCACCGATAGATATTTGGCGCTCCAGCATTGGCTCTGAAAGCGGAAAGACGTTGAGACTAGGATGGTTCGCTAAGTCATTCAATCGTTCTGAAACTTTCGTCAGTTCATTTGCCACTAATCCATCAAATAGAGCAAATACCCGACGTGCTGCATCCGCATCCTCAGCGGTCACTCGACCTTCATCTGTTGCCCATCTCACAAATTTGCGTAAATCATCAGAGCGAGAGCGTGGGGAAAACCTTCGAGGTACGGTTTCACGTGCTTCTGTAAGGCATATTGCAGGCACATATAACTTAAACTCACCAGCCTGAGCACGTTGGAGCAACTGAATAGCCTGTGGACTTTGCAAGTGTGCTGGAGCAATAACATCCACTACCCAATTTGTTTCCACTAAAACTGCTTTGGGTTTCACTTTGCACTCTTACTCCATCTAGGGCCAGCAGCCCTCACTTCGCCAATTCGGAGAAGGCTGATTATTTGTTCGCCAAGTAGGTTTCTTAAGTCATTTGGGAAGTTGTCCATACTGGCAGTCAGCTTCAGTTTCTCAAGCCATCGCTGAACTCGCGATTCAAACTCACTCGCAGGGTTTCCCTTCCATTGCTCATCTGCAGGTGGTAGCAAAGAATCTGGAAGTTGCGCTTCACCAACTACATAAATTGACTCACCATTATACTTTTCTAAGGAGTCGCGGAGGAGAATCACACGCTCACCAGCTACGACAAGTCCAACTGAACAACCAATAGATGCCATAGTATGTTTAAGCTGTTCAATAGCACTTTTAGCGATACTGATGTGTTTGAATTTTACCTCAACAAGCATTAGATATTCGCCATCTTGACTGGTCACAATAATATCGGGATATTGGAATGTTTTTATCATCTTTCTTCCCCCTTGGAAACCCCCACCATATCTGTACCCAGATTGGTGGTGGGAGGAAAAGGGGGGCGGGGTCTAGGCAACATAAGCGTAGCCATCCTTTTTGTGAATGTGTATGCAGTATTTGTGACTAATTCCTTGAACTAGCCCATCGGTTGTTGAGATGTTGAAACTTCCAGTGGCACGAGTAGCTACTCGACCCACGTAAGTCCCAACCTTCTTCCCAGAGGTAACATTGGCTTTTACAATGTCACCTGTCTGAAAACCTTTGTGGAATTTGGTTCTAGAACAATAACGAACTGGAAAACCAAACTTGTCTGTGCGGCATTGCTGACGGGTTCCATGCCCTTTAGCGGCAATCAGTAAGGGCTTGACGACCTTTGTGATTAACCGTTCTGGAGTAGATGCTCCCACGCAAGCCGCGTCCCAGTAATGCGTCTTGTCTAAACCTCGAATCGTGCGGTTGTACTTTGTGCGACCCCCTGTGCCAACTTCAACAGGTAAGCCTGTTTTTTTAAGGTTTTCGTACAGATTCCATCGGGTCGCATTAACGGCTGCCGTATCAGCCAAGGGTTTTTTAGCTTGTGCCAAGATTCGTTTGAGCAAGTCAGGTTTACCTTTGAGAAAGTCTTTGATATCCTGATTACCCTTTTTCTGATTACAAGGGACACAGGCTAAACACAGGTTGCTGACTCGGTTTGAACCTCCTTTTGACCGAGGTTGAATATGTTCAATCTCAAGTCGGGTCTCTTTTACACCGCAGTAAGCACAAGTTCTGTTCAACTTGGAAAGAAGAAACTCACGAATTTCGTATCCGGCTAAAGTTCCTTGTTGATAACCAACCCCGCTAATTTCGGAGCTTTCCATCTGTTGTGTGTCAAATCTGACCAATTCTTGAGAAATGGCAGTAATTCGACACAGTGCAGATAGTCGTTTAACCCAAGTCAAAATATTAGCAACGCGACTGTTTAAAGAGGGTGGTAGCCAACCCTTTAGTCGAGTGCGGTTGAGAAAGCGTGGTTTGCGATATCGCGTCTTACGGTTACGGCGTGACCGTCGTAATTGACGGCGTGAAGTTAAAGCATCCCGAATTTGGAAGCCACGATGTTGTAGTTCAGCTATCCAAACAACTTCGCCTGTGGTATCGTTGACCAGCGCTATTCCAGTGGTCTTGGCACCCGGATCGATCTTTATTTGCAGTGGTTCAACTTGAGAATTTAACACCTCCTCTTTCAGTATTAGTGTGAAGGGATAGCTGCGAAGTACAGCAGCTTTCCCTTGAGCTAACAGCATTCTCGCTCTACCTGGATGAATAGGATTGAGAGGCTGTTTGTTGGTGTCCAGAACGAAAACTTTACTCACGAGTGAGTCTCCTTGCGGGTAATGTTAGCCTTGACAATGTTTTAGAAGTTTGTCGCGTCAACGACACTGACTTCGACCCGATATGTCTGTTTAATCGTTGACCACAGAGCTACAGACTGGCTTCGTATCCGTAGGTGTGATGGCTTCTAAAACGAAGTACACAAGGTACTTAGTCGGGTAAACTCTGGGCTTCTCTTAAAAGCCCCCGCTAGATTCGGTACTCCGAATTAGCGGCGGGTAGTTTACGGCATTATATCGCAGCGAATTTATTTGTTATGCAGTAAATTAACAATTGTCCTAGGCAAAGCCTAACAAAATTATAACTTGAGGGGATTCAAATTACCGCATTCAAATGTCAAGACACGGATAATCAATTGAGCTACCCAGTTGATGAGAATGTCAAGACACGGATAATCAATTGAGCTACCCAGTTGATGAGACAGAAATTTTCATGCTGATTCTCCCACTCGCATTCGATCGCCCTCCATTCCCCGACACTACAGCAAACGGGCGATCGCACGCCCCCCTTCTGCCAATCTCAAAATTTCCTGACATTTTTATTGCTAAAACGAAGTCATTACGAGTATGATTTAACAAGAAGCAAAACAGACCAACGCCATGAGGATCGAAGAAATACCCCTCAACCAGATTCGCCGCCCCCTGCCGCGAGTCAACGACCAAACCAAAGTCGCCGCCCTCATGGAATCCATCCGCGAGGTAGGTTTAAACGAACCCATCGACGTGCTAGAAGTAGATGGACAGTATTACGGATTTTCCGGCTGCCACCGCTACGAAGCTTGCCAGCGTCTCGGTTTAGAAACTATCCGCTGTAAAGTACGCCGAGCTCCCCGTGCCGTGTTGCAGATGCACCTAGCCTGAGCCTCTCAACAGAAATTCACGACAGGCAAAGATATTCGATCGACCATCACTAATAACAAGCTAAAAACCTATGACTACCAACAACCACAAACAACATCTTTACCCTACCCGCATCGATATGTCAGCAGCCACCCGCTCTCAAGTAGTCGGGCTGCTCAACGCCACGCTGGCAACGACTCTGGACTTAAAAACTCAAGTTAAGCAAGCTCACTGGAACGTTAAAGGCATGGACTTCTACCAGTTGCACTTGCTGTTTGACGAAATGGCAACAGAACTCGAAGAATACATCGATTTGGTTGCCGAACGGGTCACAGCTTTGGGCGGTTTGGCTGTAGGAACAGTCCGCACAGCAGCCGCAGATTCCATCCTGCCAGAGTTTCCTTTCGACATTTTAGACGGGAAAGAATATGTGACGGCTTTGGCCGATCGCTACGCGCCCTACGCCCAACACCTGCGAGTCGCCATCGGCAAAGCAGACGAACTCGGCGACGCCGATACAGCGGATCTCTACACCGAAATTTCGCGGACAATTGACAAGCGTTTGTGGTTCCTAGAAGCGCATTTGCAAGGTTCTGCGACAACTGCAACAGCCGCCCCCGAAAAAGTTGCCGTCAAATAGCCACAAAAACAGTTGTGGGGTGGGCGCCCGAGCCCGCCCCACAGATGTATTTCCTTAAGGCTCGTGACAGTTTACGATCGAGAATATGTCCATTTATTAATTTGGATGAGTTTTTCGTGACTGCCAATATTCCAGATTATGCTCTTCAACTGCAACGCCTGATGGAACAGGCGGGGCTTTCGAGCGATCGAGAACTCAGCCAAAAAGCAGGAGTTTCCGAGATCCAGCTAAGTCGCCTGCGTCGCGGTTTAGCTTTGCAAACCCGAGCCGACATCCTGCTCAAAATTAGTCAAGCTTTGCAAATTTCCTTACCCGAACTGCTCGCAACCTTGGCGCCAAACTATGTAGAGTTAGAAAAGGCACCACCGACAGCCCTAGAACAAGAATATCAGCGCCTGCAAGCTTCGATCGAACAGCAGCGAGAATCTTTGATGCAGGAATTCCAGCTATCTAGCGTGCAAATTTTAGAATCTTGGATGTTGCAGTGGCCGACGGCTGCGAGCAAAGCTCAGGAAAATCACAACTTGCGGGCTCAGAAACTACTGCCCTTGCTGCGGCCCGTCGAGCAGTTATTGGAGCATTGGGGAGTGGAGTCGATCGCCCCAGTCGGAGTCCAGATTCCCTACAACCCCCAAGAGCATCAGCTCATGGAAGGAACAGCCGAGCCCGGAGAACCCGTCAAAGTCCGCTACACAGGCTACAGACAAGGCGAAAAACTGCTCTACCGCGCCAAAGTTAGCCCAGTTTGATTAATACCAGAAGGCATTCGGCAGAACAAAGATTGTCCCTATCTCAAAATTCACTCCCGGCGAAGCGCTGCGACTGCGATCGGCGTTACGATCCGCGACGAACACCATCTTTTGCACTCAAAACTATTCTCCCGCTCTCAGGCTCTGGCGCTTTCCCACTCTCTTATTTGGATCGGAGTCCATCTCGCAGCTATACTAGCCTAGTCTGGCTAGAAATTCTGACATTCCCACCGCAAAATATGAGTCCTGTAGTTAAAATTATTCAGCCCTCTGGCATTTTAGACGGCACCAAGGCAAGTCAATTCCGCCAAGAGATTAGCGACCTAGTGGAAGCGGGAGCTGATGTGGTATTGATAGACTTCACTGATGTGACATTTATGGATAGTTCTGGTTTGGGCGCTTTAGTCTTGGCACTCAAAACAGTCCGGGCCGCTGGGAGTCAATTAGTTGTCTGTTCTATCAACGAGCAAATCCGCATCTTATTTGAACTCACCAGTATGGATCGAGTTTTCGAGATATTTCAGAACCGCGATGCTTTTAATAGCAAAATTCTCTCAACTAACTAAATCTTTGGGCTGCTGCCTTCTTGCTATTTGGTCGCAGATGCAATGCAAGAAGTCAGCTAGCCAAAGTTTACCTTGAGTAAAGACCAATCATCATCAAAAACTGCTTTAGCGTTCAACTTTTGAATGTAGTTCAAAACCAGCTCTAACTGGTCGGCACTTGCACCGTTGTAAGCTGCTAACAGGTCGATGAAAGGGTCAAGCCCCCAGATATTGCCGTCAGGTTGGTGGATCTCGTATACCCCGTCGCTAAAGATGTAGAGAGTGCTCAAATCCTCGACATCGCAGCAATTATCGACATAGGGGGCGTCGGGGAACATCCCGACCGGCATTCCGGGGGTTTTTAATCGCTGGATTTTAGCGGTGCTCGCAGGGGACTGGGAAATCAAGACGGCTGGTGGATGGCCGGCGCTGGCATAAACTAGCTGGCGAGAAATGCGGTTGTAAACGCCGTACCAGATGGTGAAATACTTGTCATTTTGGTAGCTCATCTGGAAGGTGGTGTTCAGGGCGCGCAAAACGTCGCTGGGTTTGTAGTAGTCTATGTTTGGGAGCGTGCGCGATCGCAGCAAATTCAGCACGGCCACCGAAGGCAGCGCCGCCCGCAAACCGTGACCGGCTACGTCTAGCAAGTAAATCGCCAAATAATCGGCATCTAGCCAGTTGTAGTCGAAGCAATCTCCCCCCAACTGCCGGGAGGGAATGAATTTTGCTTCGATGCTGATAGGTTCCGTCATCGGATCTGGCAGCAGCGATTGCACGTACTCGGCGGCCTCGGCTAACTCGGCTTCCAGACTTTGCTTGGCTATTTTCAAATCTCGGCTGAGTTGGTGCAGCCTCAATCCCGCGCGTACTCTCGCCTGTAACTCGTTGAGTTCGATCGGCTTGGAGATAAAATCGTCGGCACCTGCGTCGAGCCCTTTGACTCGATCGGCGATCGAACCCAAAGAAGTCAACAAAAAGAATTGTGTAGTTGACAGATCCGGATCTGCCTTAACTCGACGGCAGACATCGATGCCGGTCAAGCGCGGCATGATCCAATCGCAAATTATCAGGGCCGGACGCAATTTTTGCGCCTGGGCTACACCGTCTTCGCCATTGCTTGCTACTGTTACTTCGTAACCCTGTTTTTTCAGGGTTCTTCTCAGCAGTTCTTGAACAGCCGTATCATCGTCAATAACCAGAATTTGAAACATGGGCACTTAGGTACTACAAGTTTTTCAAGGTCTGGGGGTCATTTAAAATATATCCTGTCAGCGCCCTTGTCTGAGATTGAGTATAGTTGATTGACATCGCTTTCGAGGTAATTGCTTTTGAGGGCGGGTCGTTGAGTTCAATTTACGTTAAAATTTGATAGAAATTTGGCGCGATCGAACTTCACTCAGTTTATACTCAGAATATAAATTTTTATAGACTTTTATTTCCCACAGGCGCTGGTTGACATGAAAATGCTATTTATGGTATAGTGGCTAACCGATTAGTGGATTAGACATCGATCGACGGCCCACCAAAGCTAGTATCCTCAAACTACCATTCAATTTTGCCGCCGTTATACTTTGTCTCGTTGTATTTTATCTGGTTGTATTTTGTCTCGTTGTATTTTGCCCACGGGCCGATGAAGAACTTGTGTGGTGAGCGTGATTGAATTAAAGGGTTCCGAAAAGTTGCCGATGCTAAAAAAAGCGGATCTTCAAGTCAATACAGGTCTGAATGGATTAAGCTGGGTTTTGTCGTGGTTTGCACAATTGTACGACTCGCGAATTCCTACAAGTGTGTGGATCAGGTGTCAGTTGGCTTTGGCTGAGGGCTTTACGAATGCGGTGCGTCACGCCCACAAGGGCAAACCAGCGGATTTGCCTGTGGAGATTCAGGTGGCGGTATTCGCTGAATCTTTAGAGATTAAAATTTGGGACTCGGGCGATCCGTTTGATTTAGAGAAAAAAATCCAAGATATTTCGGAAAAAGTCGATGTTCACTCTCCGGGCGGGCGGGGCCTAAAATTGATCAAAGACATCGCAGACAGTATTAGTTACGAGAGAATGGCTGATGGACGGAACTGTTTGTCGATGGTCAAAAATTATTCGCCCTGTATCGACGCTCGAAAATAACACTAATATTTTTAGCGGGTAAGGGTTGAGGGTAGCCTCAACCCTTCCCTCAGAACCCAGGGTGACTCTTAAGCGGCTACGCAGCTTATGATCTTTTGATTTGACTGCTTCGCTAGATACTGGCAGTTCCCATAGCATCGGTATTTCCGGTTCTTCCGTACTTATTACCCTAAAATATTATGGCACTGCCGTCCGAAGCAGATTAACTCGCAAAGGAGGTAATCTCGGTGAGAGTCCCTATTGGCTTAGGATCGCGAATTAAATAACTTACAATTTTAATTGTTATTGTGGGATGGGCGTCCCGCCCGTCCAAAAAAGACGGGCGGGACGCCCATCCCACTTTCAAGAGTGGAAGTTATTTAATTCTCATTCCTTAGATTTTCTCAAACGGTTCACAGGCGGGGATGAGGCAGAAGTCTGATTTTTTATTTTAGCAAATTAGTTGGCTTCTAATCTGAGTAAGATTAACGAGAGAGCGGATTAGCTGGAGAACCAATCCGAAAAAGGATCGTAAAAACATTATCATTCAATAATAAACGATTCCCCAAAACATCATCGCCATAATCATATTGGTTATTTTGCCAATTCAGGGATAGGGTAGGACTGTTGTAGTTATTTTCCAGTTGCCAACTTACACTAGCACCGTAGAGAGAGCGAGTTGAGTTTTTATCGATGGGGGCGATATAACCAGACAGAGTGAGAGTGCTTAGAGGACGGATGGTTAACTCAGCCAGTAAGCGATCGTCGTAGGAATTGGGTAGGATATCACCAAAATAGTTGGTCAAACCCAGAGAAAAAATTCCCCAATTTACGCGAGCGCTAACGGCAACTTCACTAGCTGGTGAAATACTAAGTACATCACCAATTCTTGTTTCTCGATCGAGAGCATAATTAAAGCCAGTTGATAAGGTTAAATTGGCCTGCCTACTGAAGGGAAAGGTTTTGGCTACACTCCCCCAAAGTTGGCTGTAATAATCGCGATCGGGGTTGAGATAACCAATTGCACCGCCCCGAAAACTCCAATTGTTTAGCGTGTTTCTCGTGTAATCAGCACCGACGTAGAGTTTGGGATTTTCTGAAGCAATCACACCCGTATAGTATCGCAGGATATCTTCGACTCCTGTCCAGTTTCCGGTAAAGCTGAGATGAGGATAGTAAGAGCTTTCTTCCCGATAGATACTTTCTCTAACAAAGTTGACATCTTGCTGTAAAAAGCTTAAATAAACTTGGGCATAAAAATTCTGCAAATTGGCCGTAGAATACTGATTTTGGTTAACTGCTGAGAATAACTGTACATTGCTATTTGCTCCACCTTCTCCACCAGCACCTACAAGGGTGACTTGTGGCCCTGTTGGATCATAAAAGGTTCGACCATCTTCAATATTGCGATCGATCACGGGAGAAAGACCGAGCCAAAGGCTATTATAATTCGCTCTAGGAACTTGACTTAAGCTGGTGACATTAGGCGTTAAACTTTCTGCCCGTCCGAGTCCGGCGGAATATATCGTAAAACTACTGCTGGGTAAACGAGTATTATTAGCCGCTAAAAATAAGTTGCGGTTGATATTAGTATTAACTGGATTTTTACTGCCTTCTAGGTCAGGAATGACATCGGGTAAAATTTGCGCCCCCGCTTGAATTGCCGTATTGAGCCAGCGATTTTCATCATCAACAAAGAGAGTAAAGCCTCGAATAGTCCGTCCTAAAACGGCTTCTCGATCATTGGCTTTAACAACTTGACGAACACGGGAAACAGTACCTGCAATCGTATAGTCAACTTCTTCTTTTCTCTCAACTTTTGTTTTTTGGGATTGGCTGTTTCCCGGATAAGCACCCGAATTGGGAAAATAAAAATCGACACCAATCGGTTGACTGCTGGTTCCCCCTTGAAAGCCTGGAAGCTGCATAAAAGCCAAAGTTTCTGGTTTGAGAACCTCCCCAACCTGAGACGTTTGAAAGACGCGGGTAGGTACGAAAAATTCGGGATCTATACTATTGCGATCTATCGCTAAACCTGGGGTATAAGTACATTGTTGGTCACTGGGAGTATTGGGAAAAATACAAGCCCCCGTTAAACTCATTTGAATTTCTAACCCCGTCATGGTTTGGGGTGCGGTAGTTGTCGTTGTAATTGTTCGTTCTAGGGGAACAGTCCGCAGTTGAAAATAAGTGCCTTTTTGGTCTACTCTATAAATATTATTTCGGCTTAAACTTTCACTGACTCGACTGTTAAGTTTGAGAGTGCCATTAAAAAAAATATCGCTGTCTGTGGTGTCAGCAAAAGTATGGAAACCACTAAACTCCCATTCAGTTAGATGGCTGATGGGAATGTCATTGAGAGGTAAAGTAGTCGTGAAGGGGCTAAGTTTTTCGTCGGGCGCGATTCGAGGTGGAATAATGTAATCGGGGTCAGTAGATGGCACAGAAGGTTGGGGTAATCCGTTAGGATTATTAGTTGACTGGGGTTTTGTGGGTTGAGGTTCAGAGGGTAAATTTTGGGATGAGGGTTCCAATTTTGTAGCAGAAGTAGACCAGTTGGGTGTTTCTGATAAAGGGGTGGCTTGTGGAAGGTCGGAAACGCTTGGAGCGCTTCGAGATGGAATAATGTAATCGGGGTCAGTAGATGGGGCA
>NZ_JAUBTT010000019.1:68962-80988 GCF_036705125.1 Microcoleus sp. B7-D4 | reverse complement strand
GAAGGTTGGGACAATCCGTTAGGATTATTAGTTGACTGGGGTTCTGTGGGTTGAGGTTCAGAGGCTAAATTTTGGGAGGAGGGTTCCAATTTTGTAGCAGAAGTAAACCAGTTGGATGTTTCTGATAAAGGGCTGGTTTCTGGAAGGTCGGAAACGCTTGGAGCGCTGCGAGGTGGAATAATGTAATCGGGTTCAGTAGATGGCACAGAAGGTTGGGACAATCCGTTAGGATTATTAGTTGACTGGGGTTCTGTGGGTTGAGGTTCAGAGGCTAAATTTTGGGATGAGGGTTCCAATTTTGTAGCAGAAGTAAACCAGTTGGGTGTTTCTGATAAAGGGCTCGTTTCTGGAAGGTCAGAAACACTCGCAGCAGAGGCATCCAGTTGATTGGATGTGTCGAGTAAATTGGAGCGAGTTTCTGCTATGGCTGGGGTTGAGTAAGCGATGCTCAGGAGAGCCAAACCGACGACAATACTAGCATTGTATGCTCTTGAAAGGAGCGCCGTAGGGTTAACGATAAATTTGAGGAGGTTAATCATCATTAAAAGCGCGAAAAGTAGGGATTAAATATATTAGTTAATACAGTGATTCAATCCTCATATCCTGATGATTTAATAACAATTCTATTTCTGGCTTTAATATTGTTATATATCAATAGGCTTGGGTTAATTCCGAGCCCCCCTAGCCAAGGGCGGGCACGGGGGCACCGCCCCTACGAAGGGTGGGACAAGAAATTACTCAAATTCCCCCTTTTTAAGGGGGATTTAGGGGGATCTCCGAGGAATAAATAGTTTTAACCCAAGCGTATTGTGTTATATATAGCGGGTCTAATACCAATTTTTTATGAGGCCCCGTAGAATCTGATCCCCCCTAACCCCCCTTAATAAGGGGAGTAGGGGGTGGGACAAGATTCTTCTCAAAGTCAACCCCTACTCCCCAACAATCAGGGGGAGTAGGGGGTATGCGAGGGGGATCGAGATATGTGCAACTTCACATTAAATTGGTATAAATCATTGGTACAAATAAATATGTAGGGGTAGTGCTACCCCTACTCCCCGTGCCTACCCCCCAGCGATCGGGGCAACCACGGGGGGTTTGCCCATACAAGAATTAAATAATTCATTTAGGTTCGCTATAGATGCAATAAAAAAATATTTATTGGGATGAATATTTTGAATTTTTAATAATTATAAAATCAGAATCAAGGGTGCGCTAACGGAAGTTAACGCACCTGATTATTTCAGAATTTAGACAATTAGACAGGCGCGACCGCCCTAATTAGGTTCTCCAAAATACTCGATTTTTTGGAAAAAATCACCCGCCCCAATCCCGGCGGAATTTGTGTTAACTAAAGAAGCGAGGGTTTCTCCGGTTGATGCAATTTTAATTAAGGTGGAACTACCACTTTGGGCAATCTGTAAAGCGCCGAAAGTTAAACCTCCATCTAATCGGATTTTGTCTTGGCGACCTTGGAAGCCATAGATCAGATCCTGACCCATTCCTGGTGCAAGGACAAAGGTATCAAATCCTGCATCCCCGTAGAGCCGATCGCTCCCTGCACCGCCATTGAGGATATCGTTACCATCACCCCCATAGAGGATGTCATCACCCAGATCGCCGAGGAGTTCGTCGTTACCGGCATCACCGTAAAGGCGATCGCTGCCTTGACCCCCCCGCAACGAATCGTTATCATTGCCACCGTAGACAATATCGTCGCCGGAATTACCATTGATGGTATCGTTTCCGGCGTTACCATAGAGGACATCGTTTCCGGCGTCACCGTAGATTTGGTCACCAGCCGCAGTACCCCGCAGAATGTCGTTATTGGGTGTACCGTAGATAGGCCCGTAGATTAACTCGCTCGTCATGAAATACTTTCTCCTGAAAAATAGTGAATTTGCGTCAAAGTAGCGAAGAGATAATTTACCTCCATACACACCTGAAAACTTGGCGCTGAAAGAGTTACAGAGGTCAGCGTGCAAAAAAGTCGCAGAAGTTGCCGCCGTGGCCGCCAATTGCTGAATTGTTATGGAAGCTAATACCGTTCGTCCTCACCAAACCGCTATTGAGCAACTGAGAACCACCGAGTCCTGCGGCACTGCCAATGGGTAGGGCAGAGGTAGCGATTTGAGCGCCTGTTAGTTCGTGGAGTCGTGCGATGAACTCTTCGCCAGCATCTCCGGCTGCAACCTTACAGCCATAGAAGACGAGGTTGGCAACATCCCACTTTTGGAGATGCGGGGCGTAGTGGATTAGGGTATCTAAACTTAGTTGGCTATTGCCCAGATACAAGCAACCTGGGGAACCGTGGGAAATAATATGAACGGCATCGGTATTTGGACGGTGTTGTAAAACCAGGCTAATTTGCTCGATGCCATCGGCCGTCCCATCTAGGACAAAGACTTCAGTAGTGGAAATGACATCCTCAATGAGTAGATCGGCGTTTTCTACTCCAGCATCGATAAAAACAATTCTGGTGGCTGGATTGATAGTTTTTGAAGTATTTAGCATGGGTTTCATCGGGGGAATGTCCTGTTATTCATCAGAAGGTATTGCGGATAAAAACACCCTATTAATAAGGATCTCGGCTGACTGGTTGGTTCGAGGGAAGCGGAGATCCTGATCTGATATTTGAACGGAGATAAAATTGATTGACCGGTGAGGTTAGCTGGCTAGCTAACCTTTCACAACCGTTCTAGGGAGTGGGAGACTTAACAACAGCATTGTTAGTAGCGGTACCAATCTGCACGTTGACAGTTCCAGCATTAAACTTATTCTCTTGTGGGGTAGCTCTTGCGGTGTCAGAAACGGGCGTAACGTCGAAACCAGTCGGATTGCCGACAGTCGTAAAAGCCTGTATCCCTGCACTACCCAGAGCCCAAGCTGAGTTCTGTAAAGCATTGCCCCCTCCAGCAGCACTGTAGTTGAAAGCAGCAGCAGAAGCGTTTTCTTTACCGACCGCCGCCGAGACAGCCACACCTGTAACTTTGTCGGAGTTAACGGTGAAAGCTGCGGAACCTGCTATACCACCTTCACCGGCACGGGCTACGGTAGCGAAACCAAAAGCATTGAGAATAACGAGACCACTAACGAAAGCAATACGACGAATCATAATTTTTCAACTCCAGGGTTGGTTTTTTGTGTTCTATTAGTTAGACGTTTCCCGAAGGCGATTTGTGAATAATTCAGTCTTTAGATAGATGACATCTCTAACTTTTGGGGGTGACCAGGTTTGAGGGAGGATTTGACCAATTCCTGCTACGCAGTCGATCTCTCAATACGGTTCAGTTAAGCTCGATCCCCCCTAACCCCCCTTAAAAAGGGGAGTAGGGGGTGGGACAAGAACTTACTCAAAGTCCCCGCAACGATTCGGGGGATTTAAGGGGATCTCCGAGCAATAAATAGTTTTAACCCAAGCGTATTGGTCTATCTCTTCCTGAAAATCTAGATTGACGAAACCAGGGATGCCGAATTTTTCCATGCCAAATTCGGCCTAGCGCCATATCGCGCCAGTCATAGAGAAAGCGAGAATATAGGGGATTGCAGCTCGCGGCAGCATTAATGCCCAATACGCTTGGGTTAAAGAAAATGTTGGGCGGAGTGAAACGGAGGGTTCGTTCCACGGGCCCAACCTACGCACTACTGATTTAAAGCGATTTTCTGCCTGCCTATTTTTCAGATGGAAGAAAGCCAGCCGCCACTGTCTGCCCACATCCTCCTGTACAGTGGAAAAAGCGATACAGCAGACGCACCGTTGCGCGATATGCCTGCGGCACCCTGGGGCGATCGCATTTCGGGCGATCGAACATCGGTCAAGTATTGGTTTTCTCTGTTGAGAAACTGGGAATACAGCGGATTGCAGTCGCTGATGGTACAACAGCCCTGTGCGGGCAGCATTAATGATGCCTGTACACCAAGAGCTTTTTGGCTTTCCCAAGACTCAGAAAGTAATCCGCTGTAGGGGTTAGGGGCGATCGCTTTTTCGCTGTCATCCCCCAGACTATTAGCCAATATCCGTAGGGGCGAATAATCCTTCGCGCCTAGATGCAAAACACACACCGCCGCTTCTTGCTGTTCCTCACCGACAACAATTTCTCTTTCTGTGCTCTCCCCATCAGATTGAGCATTCACTAAAACCGATTCTTGAATTTCCCCACCGGCAACAATTTCTCTTTCTTCAATCTCCTCTGTTACCGTTTTTTTTTCAACAATATTCTGAGACTTTTTCCCTTTTGCAGATTGAGGAGAAACCCTCGACTTAGGATTAGACAAATCCGCGTCAGTCCCCTCTTCACCGAAATTTTCATTGAACCGCTGACGCAAAATTGCCCGCGCCTGGGAAATCCGCTTGCGGACGTTATCGTAAGATATACCAAGCTGTTCTGCAATATCTGGATAAGATAGCCCTGATTCAAAATGGAGAAGAAAAGTCTCGCGCAATCTATCGGGCAACTCATCTATTGCCTCGCGAAAAAATAATTCGACTTCACCCCGCATAGCAGCGCGAACTGGTGTTTCTTCTTGGCTGATTAATTCGGTTTCGTTTCCTAAAGCAATGGTGTCTAAACTGTCAACTCCTACTGCACCCCTGTTGCGCTCTCGATGGATATCGGCGCACAGGTTATAAGTCAGTTTGGTTAACCAAGCCTTAAAGTTTTTGATATCATCCGTACCATCTCTTGCTTTCTCCCAAGCTTTCAGCATCGCGCGACTGAGGGCATCTTCGGCATCGGTTGGGTTGCCCATCCACTTGCGACAGCAACGGTAAAGGTAATCTTGATTATCCTGCCATAATTTCCAAAAAGCTGAATCTATATCTGGAGTGCATGAGGAAGGGACTGATGCAGAACTAGAAATTAACATCTGTGGGTGCCGAAACTCTAAGTGGACAAACAACTGGCGATTAATTTAGGCCGTAATTTACCTAGCCTCAGATGCACCTATCACCATGTTGACTCACCACTCAGGCTCATGTCAGTCGGAAAAGTCGGATCTTTTAAGTCGGAAAAGTCGGAAAAGTAGGATCTTCGCGGCTATGAGTGCATAGCTGAGACATCCCTTGGCAGTTTTAGGAGTTACGCAAACGGCTTTTTAACACTATTGGTAGTGTAAGGTGCGCCATAAGCACCCTACAGATAGAGTTTATGCGTAATTCCTAAGTAGCCTGTGCGCCATATGCACCCTACAGATAGAGTTTATGCGTAATTTTTCAATTTAATGTCACCAAGCTAAAATCTGAACTTTAAGATTTAAAATCCTTGGACAGAGGATTAAGCCACAGCAGAATTGTCTGTTTTAATTGATTTAATTCTCGATACACTTCTTGTTTGACCCACTGCCCGATCGCGTCGAAGGGCGTAAAAATTTGACCCACAGGCCAGCTAACATCTTGCCCCAAGGGCGTTTGATGGTTGCCCGCTAGAGTCTGAACTGTAATCATGTCGGGAAATCGTGCTTTTAGCAGTTTTGTCAACAGCAGGGTTTGGTCGATGTTGTCGCCGTTAAATTTGACTAAAAGATTGCGCCGGATTTGATAGCTATCTTGGACGAGGCGATTGGTGTCTTGCGGGGACGGGGTAAACTCAACGTTAAAGACGGGGGAAATTTGCTCGACGATCGGGATTGCTTCGGATGCTGCATAATTGTTGAAAGAGATCAGGATATTGCCTGCCCTTTCTATGTCAAATACAGAACCGATCAGCAAGTGCAGTTTGCATCCCATGCTGTGTCCCATGCCGTAAACGGGGAGATAGGAAGATTTGAGCAATTTAGTGGCCCGCAGGCGATCGAGGGCATTTTCAAATTTGTTGAGGACATCGCGGGCGATCGCAATATGATCCAAAGTATTGACAAACGGCGTTGCGACTACAACATATCCTTGATTCCCCAAAGCCTCTAACAGCCAGCGATAGGTGAGTTGCGGTGCTGTCGCCACAAATGCACCGCCGAGAAAATGTACGATCGCGATCGGTCTTGAAGGAATTAATACCCAGTTACCAGAAATTTCTTGCCAGTCCATAAATTCAATCTAATTCCAAATAAAAAGGCGATCGTCCTCTGAAGGTAGAAGGCCGAATGTTTTATAAATTTTTGCTTTTATTTTCGGCCTCAAAAAGGGGTTTGCTACCCATTTTTTAATTCCAAAAACTTTCCTTTTTACTTATACATTATTTATTCTAACTGTTGTGGGGGCAAATAGCACGGCTGGCGATCGCTGCTATTTTCGCCCTGTATAAGGTTGAAGTTGGCGATCGAATAAATCAAGGCTGACATCCGCGACTTTCAAAAATTTTTATATTGTGTCCCATCGCACGGCTGCAAGCCGCTGTAGCTGGTATTGCGGGTAATTGACCCTACAGGATATTAACAGTCAAATACGGATCAAAACCCGAATATCGCGTATTAATCAGCCCCAGGGCTATCAACTTTGATTCGGCTGTATTGGCAGCACCTCATTTCTTGACTCAACCCGCATACAGCAGTTCTCAATCTTGGTGAGGTATGCCCTATGCCCACGGAGGCCTATGCCCGCTTATCAAGTGTGCACCTCATGTTAATGAGAAAGGCTATACAAGTATAACATCCTTTAGGACAACCCCCCGATTTCAGACGATCGCTGGGGGTTTAATTCTGGCGAATGACTGATACCTTCTGCGGTTTGATGACTCAACTTTTCGTGAGTCTTCATCCATTTCCACTTGTGCACAGTAGCTTGAGGATTGAGCACTGTGGTAGCGATGCCGTAAACAATAGTAGGCAAAACCTCCCGATTTAACCAACTTTGTCCCAGCTTTCTCATGTAGTGCAGTGCCAAAACTTCTCGAAATTTGTTAAGCTTTTGCAAAAGCGGCAAATTCTTAAAACATAACTCTTCGTACTCCTGGAGTGATAACTCTTTTTCTCCCCGCAAGCGCCACAGTTGGTTTTCCTTGACACAATCAGAAGCTATGCGCTTCTTCAGCCAGTGCTTATCTGTGAGAGAGTTCCCTCTAATCCGATAATTTCCCAAAGGTTCTGTCGCCGCTAGCAAACCGTACTTTTGAGCAATTTTGGTAAATAACTCTGTATCTTCTCCTACCTGCCAATCTTCGGGAAACCCGCCTTCTTGGAGTAGAATAGAGCGATCGACTACAACAGAAGACGGGAAAACCCAAGGACATTCGCCTGTCTCCTTAATCGCCTGCATTTCTGCTTTAGTGGTAGGATAGGTGGGAATGTAACTCAACTTGTTGCCGCGCTTGTCTAAATACCGCAAAGCGTGAGCCACAGCTTTGACTTCGGGATTGTCTGCGAGCATCTTCAAACAAACTTCTAACTTATTGGGTTCCCAGGTATCGTCGCTGTCGATAAACGCTACCTACTCGCCCGTTGCCCGATATATCATTAAATTTCTAGCCTTAGAAACCCCGTAATTTTGGGGATTCTGGAAGTATTGAATTCTCGAATCTTGCTCGACCAGCTTAGCAGCAACTTTGTCAGTAGCGTCAGTAGAGCAGTCATCAACAATTAAAATTTCTAGATTCTTGTGGGTGCCATTGAGTACGGAGGCAACTGTCTCGGCCAGAGTGTCGGCAGCATTGAATGCAGGAATGATTACGCTGACTTTTTGGCTGTTCATAACTTGCATTAAGGTGTGGTTTGGTAGTTGTTCGCCGAAGTATATAGCAATCCTAAATGATTTGTGTAATTATTGTAGGGGCTCTCCCCACGCCCGGTTGCCCCGATGCAGGCTGGGGTAGGCATTCTTAGCACTACCCCTACATATTTTTACAACTGATGCGAGGATTGCTATAGTCTCGAAGCAGACACTCTGACTCATTTACGTGCAAGTACCTGTAGTCAGGAAACGGGCCTAGATACTGCCAATATAACAGGTTTACGGACATTAGTGCGAGCTACCATAAGGAGGGGACAGCCGTTAGCAGGCGGAGTGCAGACTATTATTTGGCGGGCAATTTTTCTGACACGAAGGCCACGGGTGCGAGGGATTGAGGGTTTTTACGGGGGACTGGAGTTGTCCTAAATTCGATCGCATCTTTTTGCTTTAATAGGACTTACCCAGAAAAACCCGGTCTCAATCAAAATCATTGGTTTGAGAACTATAGAGCTACTAAAAAACCTGGTTTCTGACTCAGAGCGATTCCGGTTAATCGGTGAGCATAAAATTGTTTTTCATGGGCCAGAGGCTGGCGAGTGAGGACTTTGATTCCTCACTCGCCAGCCTCATTATAATTATTTAATCAAACTTGAGAGCCAGATTGGGTAAATCCTGTTGTATTGATTAACTAACCAGTCGAACAACTGCCCAAAAACGGCTATAGCAATCCTAAATGATTCAGATAAATTTGTAGGGGTAGTGCTAAGAGTGCCTACCCCCTATCTATCGGGCAACCGGGCGTGGGATTGCCCCTACAATAATTATGCAAATGATGCGAGGATTGCTATATGCTAAATCTGCTCTATGTTGGATTACCATAGCCATCACCTAAAATACTGATTATTTTGCTGTTGCTTAATCATGCTCTGAAACAAAAATAATTTGAAGATTCAGAAGCTTTGTGAATCCTGGTTTATATGATTGGCATCTTTAGTTTTTTCTATCGTAAATCAGCAACGGCGTTTTTGTAGGTTCCTCAGCTCTTTTGAAATCGGTATTTTCTTAAAAAAGATGCTTTTTCAAACTTGTTTAATTATGAATTGGCCATAAGCTGTCCCTGATTTTTCTCTTCCTCTTGTACCGCGATCGCCTCCCAGGGTCAAATCGTTTTTCCGTCTGCCATAACAGGTAATTTATCTGCGATTGAACTTAGTATTGCTAGTTCTTAGGGAAGACCATCATAAAATTATACTGTAAAAAATCCTCGCCTCACCCGTAAAAAATGTTGCCAAATTTCTTGAGTAAAGTGCGAATTTATACTTGTTGCCTAACAGTCTTGGTGTTGGGTGGCTGCCAGCAGCAGCTACAGCCAAACTTGCAGCAACAGCGCAGCAAACAGGGGATGGCAGTTTCAGCTCACCCTCTGGCGAGCGCTGCGGGGCTGGCCGTGCTGCAACAGGGCGGCAATGCAGTGGATGCGGCGGCTGCTACGGCTTTGGCGATTTCGGTGGTGGAGCCTTTTTCGGCGGGTATCGGCGGCGGGGGTTTTTTGCTGCTGCGGCGGGTGGAAACGGGGACTGTGCAAGCGCTGGATTTCCGGGAACGAGCTCCGAAACGGGCGGCGCGGGATATGTACCTCGACAAGCAAGGGAAGGTGCGCCAAAGGGCAAGTCTGGACGGGCATTTGGCGGCGGGTATTCCCGGCACTGTTGCTGGACTTTATACGGTGCACCGCGAGTATGGTAAGTTGCCTTGGGCACAGGTGGTGGCGCCGGCGATCGCCCTGGCGGAAAAAGGCTTTCCGGTAAGTTCGCGGTTTACCACGGCTACCGGGCGACGACAGGATGTACTCAAAAAAAACCGGGCGGCGCGGGAGGTTTTTACTCGCGGTGGCATTTTATACCAACCTGGTCAGCTTTTGGTGCAGCGGGATTTGGCGCGGACTTTGCGACAGATTGCACAAAATCCGCAGAGTTTTTATAGCGGGGACATTGCGCGGGCGATCGCCGCCGATATGGCTAAAAATGGCGGCATTATCACTCTCGAAGATTTGAAAAACTATACGCCGATTTGGCGGAATCCGGTTTGCGGCAACTTTCGCACTTACGAAATTTGCGCGATGTCGCCTCCTTCTTCCGGCGGCGTTCATTTGTTGCAAATCTTAAATATTCTGGGAGATACGGATCTCAAGAGGTTGGGGAGGCAAAGTCCAGATACTTTGCACTTGCTGGCGGAGAGTATGAGGATTGCTTATGCCGATCGGGCTGAGTATTTGGGCGACCCGGATTTTGTGAGTGTACCGGTCAAAGCTCTGACTAGCACCAATTATGGCAAATTCAGACGATCGCAAATCCAAATGTCAAAAGCCAGACCCTCCAGCGAGGTAAAAGCTGTTGACGCTGAAACTTTGAGCCGCTTTGTGTGGGAGTCTCCCGAAACTACCCACCTAACGGTAGTTGACAAAGAGCGCAATGTGGTATCCTTAACTTTTACAGTGAATGGCGGTTTTGGGGCGGGAGTCGTGGCTGCGGGTACGGGAATTTTGCTCAACAACGAGATGGATGATTTTGCAGCCGCGCCGGGAGTGCCGAATTTGTTTGGTTTGGTGGGCGGGGAGGCAAATTCGATCGCCCCAGGGAAGACTCCTTTATCGAGCATGACGCCGGTCATCGTGACAGAAAATGGCAAATTTCGCCTCGCTGCGGGGGCTCCCGGAGGCAGCACGATTATTACCACGGTGTTGCAAATTGTACTGAACGTATTGGTTTACGACATGAATGTCGGCGATGCTGTATCTGCACCGAGGATTCACCATCAGTGGCAGCCCGATCGCCTGAGGGTGGAACGGGGAGGTTTTGAGGCTGCGACGCTTTCGGAGTTGCGGCGGCGGGGACACCAGATTGTTGAAGGTGACGGCTGGGGCAATGCCAATGCGATCGTCCTGACTGCAGACGGTTGGTTGGAAGGGGCTGCCGATCGGCGCGGGGAAGGAGAAGCAAGGGGGTTTTAGTCAAAAGTCAGTCGATTAGAGATTTTAGATTTTAGACTTCGGCCAGCGGTCGAGTGGCGCGAGGGTTGAAGGATTTTAGATTTACTCCAGAGAAGAATCTGGGATATTGAACTAGGGTCAAAAATTTTGATCTCTCTACGACAGGAATCGGGGGCTTGTATGGTTTTTTTGGGGGAGGTCATGAGTCATGAGTCATTAGTCATTAGTCCTTAGTCATTAGTCATTAGCTATTAGTCATTAGTCATTTTGGAGAGCGCCAACGGTATCCAAACCGGGTTTCTTGGGTCTCCAGTGCGTAAGTCCTGAAATTATTAGTCTGTGTACGTGTATTTTTGCATCCGTATTTTTGCGCTGATGTTTATAGGCTGACTTATTGCCAAGAACTACCAAAAAGAATAACCATAGAAAGCGTATATACACTTATGTGTAAAGTTATTGTAAAGGCACTAGACATTGATACTTATATAATGTAAAAATTAAGTTGTGCAGAGAATCAGGTTTGTATCTTCCAGGAAAAATTTATGCTAATTACTCACAAAATTGCTGCCTTAACAGCTACATTAACTACTGCTCTGAGTTTGTTGGCAGCGCCAGCAATGGCATTTTCGGTAGGGGCAACTAATAACACTGCGACTTTAAGAAATAATTTATTGGGGGCTAATACAGCCGGGTTGAGTAATTTCTCTGTTTCAATTAGGGGTAATTCGGCTGCTTTTGGTACTTTCACTAATGACCCCTTCGGTTTGACATCAGGTGTTGTTCTGAGCACTGGTAGAGTCGCCGATATACCGGGTACGAATCAGACTGATAACTTCACGATAAAGGACAGCGATTTAAGCACGGACTTTGGACCTGAAGGTGAACAGGGGGATGTGACTCAGCTAAACCTCAGCTTTTTTGCTGATAGCACGGTTCAAAAGTTGTTCTTTCAATATGTATTTGCTTCTGAGGAGTTTCCTGAGTTCGGCGCTTATGAAGAATATAATGACGATTTTGAACTGCTGCTGAACGGCACTAATTTGGCCAAATTGAGCGACGGAAAAACAGTTACGATTAATAATCTGGTTCCAGATCCATATAATCGCTCTACATATCACTCAGACTATATTGATAACCCAAGTTTGACAGGTATTGCTGCTAACATCGTTAAGCTCGACGGTTTTACTAAAGTTTTAGGTTTTGAGGGTTTGCTCAAGCAAAATCAGACGAATGTTCTCAGCATCCGCATTAAAGATGTGGGCGATGGCAAGTTAGATTCTGCTGTATTTATTAAAGGCGGTTCTGTGGGGACGGTTCAAGCTGAGCCGGTTCCCGAACCGATGACTGTGGGGGGTTTGATGGCGGGAGGCGCTATGCTGGCTGCTGGACGAAAGTTACGCAATGGCCGTGGCGGAAGTAATTAATAACGGATGTTGAAGG
>NZ_JAUBTT010000019.1:19156-68862 GCF_036705125.1 Microcoleus sp. B7-D4 | reverse complement strand
CAGAAGGCAGAAGGCAGAAGGCAGAAGGCAGAAGGCAGAAGGCAGAAGGCAGAAGGCAGAAGGCAGAAGGCAGAAGGCAGAAGGAAAAAACAGAACAGGAACCATTTTGGCGGTTGCTGTAATATGAATCTCGATTAGCCGTGTTGGAGACAGAAAGGGGGTTTGATGAAGGAAAAGACCTTGTTGCAGTTGTTGAACCGGGTAAAAAAAACTCGGTTTGTGCGATCGCGATCGCGTAATATCATGTCAAGTAATTTAAGCATTATGGGTACGCAGCGAGGAATGCAAGTCCTCATACAATTGTGACGACGAAGGCCCTCACTACGAACCAATTTTATTGCGGTTGTTCTAGCGGACAGAATATAAGTTTTTATCCCAAATTCGCAAAGGGCGGATTTTTTTGTGTTTGGAGTTGCAACAAATATTGCGGGTAAAACCCGCGTCTACAACCACTGACTAAAAACTAAATAATTTAGCTATGAACAGTACCGTCGGGTAAGATTGTACCTGTTAATGTAGTCCGGGTAAGTTTGACCATAACTCGATCGCCGTAACCGATTTTCGCTCCTGTTAAGTCAGCACCGCTCAAGTCAGCACCGCTCAAATCGGCTCCGATTAAGTTGGTTTCTCTCAAGTTGGCATTGATCAAACAAGCTCCTAACAAATTGGCCCTGAACAAGTTTGCTTGGTGCAAATTAGCGCCTGTGAGATTGACGTTGTGTAGAAAAGCATCACTTAAGTCGGCTTCACTCAGGTTTGCATTGCTCAAGTTTCTTCCAGAAAAATCCTTTTCTTTTAAGGAAGCTCCTTGGAAGTTGGAACCGCTCAAATCGGGAGCTTGGGGGCCAGCTTGGCGGTAAGACTGAGATGGCGGCGGCTGCGATTGGTAGCGGGAGGCCTCTGAATAGGGCCCTGCAGGGTTTCCCCCATAGTTTCCCGCATAATTTCCAGGATATTTTCCTGAAGAGGGTTCAGAAGAGTAGCGGGGTTCTTTTGGGTTGGCCGGTGGTGGCTGGGTGTTTGGATACTGAGTATTTCTGTACTGATTGTTTTGGTACTGAGTGTTTTGGTACTGAGTATTGGGTTGCTGATTGTTTTGGTACTGAGTGTTTTGGTACTGAGTATTGGGTTGCTGGGTATTTTGTTGCTGGGTGTTTCTGTACTGGGTATTTTGTTGCTGGGTATTTTGTTGCTGGGTATTTTGTTGCTGGGTGTTTCTGTACTGAGTATTTTGTTGCTGGGTATTTTGTTGCTGGGTATTTTGTTGCTGAGTGTTTTTGTACTGAGCGTTTTGTTGCTGGGTAGTTTGTTGCTGAGTGTTTCTGTACTGAGCGTTTTGTTGCTGGGTGTGTTTGTGCTGGGTGTTTTGTTGCTGGGTGTGTTTGTGCTGAGTATGTTTGTGCTGAACGTTCTGATTCTGACCTCTTGGTTGAATCGATCGCAATTGTTCGCGAGCTTGATTAATTTCCTTAATCTTTTCTTCAGCTTTCTGTAGTAGTCTGGGATTGTCTTTGGGGATGCGATCGGGGTGCCAAATGAACGCTAAATCCTTGTAGGCTTGGCTAATTTCTTCTCTGGAAGCTCCCGGCAACAGTCCCAGCACTTTATAGTATTGGTCGAGGTCGTTCATTGTACCACCTTTCGCTTTAAGAAATTAGGAATTAAAAATTAAGATCGGAGCAAAAGCCGTTCTCAAAGCTTGCTTGTCCGATCGTGCATTAGATGAACAATAACTCAGCTAAGCCGCTGCTGGCAAAAAGTCTCGAATTCGCTGCAAGTATGTTGCAGCATCCTCCAGCATCGGAAAGTGAGCCGTATTCGGAATTATAACAAATTCTACTTTTTTGCTGAGGGAGGCCGCTTGCTCTCCCATGACGGCGGGGATAATTTGGTCAAATTCTCCTGCCACAAGCAGTGTGGGAACACTCAGCCGCGCAAATTCTTGGGGCATTTCCTCGGCTGCTCTTTTGCTGACGGCTGTCACCATTGTACCTATAGCAGCTTGCTCGTCTGCCATTAAAAAATCCTTGAGAAACGCCAGACTGACCTCTGTGGGCAGGGAACGGCGCAAAAACCGGGCCATAAATAGCCGATCGGCAAAAGGGATCGATGCCAGCCAAGATGGTCTAAATTTTACCACATAGCCACCGAATTTGTGAAAAGTTGTAAAGGCTTTTTCATCGTATTCAAAAATCCCGCTGCAAGTGAGAATTGCTTTTTCTACTTTTTCAGGGTAAAGGTTCAGAAATAAAGTAGCAATTGATGCACCTGTAGAGTGAGCATTGAGAAAGACGCGGCTTAAATTCAGAGATTCTAATAATTCCGCTAAGTCGTGGGCATAGGTTTCGAGTTCGTAGCTGGACTCAGGAGGCTCTTTCGGCAAGGGCGATCGACCAAAACCTCTCATATCGTAAAGCAAACAATCAAAATCATCAGCAATAGCCCGTGCCGTGCTTTCCCAGTAGCGCGCTGATCCCGCCCAGCCGTGCAGGAATACCATCACTGGTTTCCCGCTAGGTTGGGCCGTGTTATCTGCCGTTATCCACTCGTAATAATGTTCTACACCGCGAATTGAAATGAAAGACATGATTAAGTAGTTTTGAGTTGTGAGTGATAATTTTAAATCATATAGGAATGAGGGGCGATCGCGTCTCATATCAAATCCGGTTGCATCGTCCTGTATTCATCTCTGTATTCTCTCCCTCTGCGTTCTCTGCGCCCTCTGCGGTTAAATCATTCCGATGCTACCGGAAACGATATCAGTTAGCCGAACTCGTATAATGTAAGCAGCAAAAGATTAAAAGGAAATTTAATATGAAAGAATTAAATAAATTAGAATTGGATGGAATTAAGAACATGGGGGCAGTTAAGACTCAGGTAAAGCTGACCAATGCCATAGATGAAGCTCTAATTAGTCGGGGGTTGCTCGCGCCTCGGCTGTTGCGTGAGTGTGAAACAGAAGCTCTCGTAGATACAGGATCGGTTTACCTAGTAATTTCAGCAGAGATGGTACAGCAGCTAGGTTTACGAATTATAGGACAGCAGCTTGTTAAGTATGCTGATGGTCGTCAGGAAACCGTAGGAGTAACGGAGGCTATATTAATTGAAATTGAGGGGCGTAGGACTACCGAGGATGCTCTGGTAACAGGTGATGAGGTGTTGATTGGTCAGGTGGTTTTGGAGAAGTTAGATTTGCTTGTCGATTGTAGGAATCAGCGGTTAATCGGGAATCCCACTAATCCTAACTATCCTGTAACTTATATCAAGTTAACAGGCGGATGCTAAAAAAAACACCCAGATTACCAACTTCTTAAAAAAGTCGGTAATCTCAAAAAAATCTGCGTTAATCTGCGTCAACCCGCCCACATCTGCAGTCAAAAATTACCAACATAGGAACCAATCATAAATCTTAAGCCGCAGAAGCAGCCAGCCAAAATAAACCATCTACCAAAAGCGTGCTTAACACCGCGCCGCTAAACGCGCGCCAGTGCAGTTGCGTGCCCCGCAAACTCAGCAAACCGACTGTTAGCAACACAGCGATTAAAACTAGAGCGCAACCTATGCCCCAAGGAGTTTCAATTTGACCGATCGCACTTTGAAAAATCGGCATTGCTAATTCCGGTTCCGCGTGCATCACTTGCCGCCAGTAGGGCATCAACCCAGTTAAATAAAAATATAAATCAGTAATGGCAGTACCGAATAGCGAACCCAAGTAAAAATATCCGCCAACTTTTCCCCAAGATTTGCCCAAGCACCAAATAGCAAAAGGCAAGCCAATTGATTCTATAGGTAGATGTAAAATTGGTTCCCATCTAAACCACCCCCAATAGATAGAACCTGCCAGCCAACATCCGGCGAATCCTAATAATAAATCTCCCCAAAGTTGTGTTTTGGGGCGGAAAATTAGAATTAAACTCAGAACGAACCAGGGGATAGTTGATAGCAAACTGATGGTTGGATATAAGCGCACTAACGGTGCTTGCACGAAGACGGGAATTGAGACTAAAAAAGCTGAGGCACCAAATATCAACCACTGTTTGATGCTGTTGGTTGTGGCTGAAGTGAGAGAATTGTCTAGGCGGGCGATGGTGGCAATAGGTGCGATCGCTGAGGATACTAAATTTAGATTAAACAACTGATTGGACTCCGTATTGTTTCAATAGGTGGACTAAAAATTTTGCTGCGGTTGTTGGTGCGACAGTCTCAATCCCGGCGGCGGTGTGGCTGACGTGCCAGCCTTTTGCCGTTTGGGGATCTCGCCATAAATCCAAATGTTCGATCGCGGGATCTGCATAAAAGCTTTCTCCACCGCCACCGAGAATTGCCGAACTCCAGTGCGTAAAGCGATCGTGGCTGATTCGGTGGATCGGAAAATTGCCCGCCAGAGGTACTCCCCAACCGTCTAAGGCAAAAAATGCCCCGACTTTGCCGCCGAGTTGCTGCCACATCCAAGCCGCCCCGATCGCCCCGGCTACTCCTGCCGAAAAGCTGACAAATACTAGACTTTCTCCTGCTAAGTCTTCGCTGCACAAAAAGTGCAATATGTCAAGAGCCGAGAAAGGTGGATATTTATGAGCGGGAAAAATCTTGACACGATCGACTATTTGCTGGTTTGGGCGATCGGCTGCCAGTCCCCAAAGCCCCGAAAGTCCCGCCAGGAAACAGTCGGTTAGCTTTGGTTCGTGGACTCCGGGGCAAATTACCAGTCTCATAGTTCGTCAAGAAAGTTAATATAGTTCGCAACATAACTTTATCATATAGCTATTATATCATATACTACCCCAGGGGATAGGGTGTTAAAGTTATAATAGAGTCAAGTTTGAAGAGTATCCCCCCAAGTTAAAAGCTGGGAACGCTCCAAACCGCATTAATCTTAGGCAAGGTCAGGGAGTCTTAAGAAAACATAAAAGTTATCCCCCCCGGCCCCATGCCCTGTCAAGCTTAGCAAAGGCTGATTCTAGTTTTAAGCTGTTCTGTATTTAGATTTAACTTTTCCGGCGGCGTCGAAGCTGACCCCACAAAAGCTTAAAGAAACAGGATTGTGAAAATTAGAGGCCTGCCAGCTTAGCTGCCCTACGAATTTCGGGTCAGGGTCAATCGATTTTAGATTTGAGATTTTAGATTTTAGATTGACCCCACGGATAAATGCGGCGGTGTGAGGATTTTCGATTTGGGATTGATTCCACGGATAAATCACGTGGCGGGTACCACCTTTGAAATTCTTGGTCAAAAAACCTACTTAGGAGTGATGCCCATCAATCCGGTTTCTAGGATAAATAAGAGGTTTGACCGGGAAGTATGGGCCAAGAAACCGGGAATCAGCCCCGCGCACGTCAGTCGTGCGATCGCACACAATGAAAAATCTCCCATTCCCCCTTCATCCTGCCTGGATCTCTTAGAATAAATAAAATTGAGGAATACAAAGTGGTTGCTTCTCCAGAAAAAATCGATTTCAAAACATCTGCAGCACCCGCAAGTAACGATCGCGTTGCTGTATTGCTGATGGGTTACGGCGAAGTCGAAAGCTACGACGATTTTGCCAACTACAACGAACAAGCTTTAAATTTGCTTACGGCAAAGTTTGCGCCAGTACCGCTTTGGATTTATCCGCCGCTGGCGAAGATTTTAGCAATCTTTGACTTGCACGAGTGGAGTCACCAACACGGTCAATTCGTTTCGCCGCACAATGCAATTTTTGAACAGCAGCGCGCTGGGATTGAAAAGAATTTACAGGAGAAATGGGGCGATAAAGTAAAAGTGTTCAAAGCTTTTAACTTTTGCGCGCCGTTTTTGCCGGAACAAGTAATCCCTCAAATTCAAGCAGAAGGATTTGACAAAATTCTGATTTATCCGCTGTTGGTAGTTGATTCTGTTTTCACCAGCGGCATTGCAGTCGAACAGGTGAATAAAGCTTTAGCACAAACCTTTGATGGCAAAGAACATTGGGTAAAAGGACAGCGCTACATTCCTTCTTTTTACGATGAACCTGCTTACATCCAGCTAATGGCGGATTTGGTTGAAGAGGAAATTAAGAACGATTTAGCTGTAGCGCATTTGCCTTCTCAGATTGGGATTGTGCTGATGAATCACGGTTGTCCGCACAAGGCGAAGGGCTTTACTTCGGGAATTGTGGAAAGTCAAGCTTTGTACGATCGCGTGCGGGAACGTTTGATGTATCGCTATCCTTTGATTTCGGTGGGTTGGCTGAACCACGACACGCCGCTGATTGAATGGACACAGCCGGATGCGACGTTAGCTGCGAAGAATTTGATCGATCTGGGTGCAACTGCGATCGTCTTTATGCCGATCGGATTTGCGACAGAAAATCACGAAACTTTGTTAGATGTAGACCACATTATTGAGTCTTTGCAGAAACAGCGTCAAGGAGTTACTTACCGCAAATTGCCTTGCGTTAACGACCATCCAGAGTTTCTGAAAATGGCCGCTGAGTGGGCAAATCCGCAGATTGAAGCGTTGTTGAGTGAAACTGCGATCGCTGTTAATCCGAGTTTGGCTGCGGCGCACCGCGAGCACGCGCATTCTCATGAAGGGCACGGTCATTCTCATGGGGGACACGGGCATTCTCATGGTGATCACGGGCATTCTCATGGTGATCACGGGCATTCTCATGGCGGGCACGGGCACAGTCACTAATAGGACTTGGGCCTGAGAGCTCAGAAACCGGGTTTTTTGCGAAGATACTGCATGGAAATGGCAGATTTAGTGAAAAACCCGGTTTCTTTTGTTAGGGTGCGTAGGTCGAAATTTGGGCGAAAAGGGCGATCGGCTACGGGATAGCTATGCTTTACGGCTTTTTTATCAGATTTTCTGTGCTTGTCAAACATCCGCTTAGTCGCTACACTGTAGATACTCTGTATATACATTATTTTACCAAAGGTTGATTAACAGTAAGACTTTTTCTGACATTTGCTAACAATCACTTACATTTGCCTTCTGGTCTTCATGTCATATAGAATGAATTTAGCCACTCAGATGTAGGTGAAAAACCTTGGTAGTACGCAACCGCTATATAAATAAGTTGCCTCTACATTATCAAAGCAAATAATCAGATTGGCGTGGGGCTGTAAGCGATAACCAAGCTGAAGGCAAGAATATAAGTGCTTGTAGAAAATTCTACGGGCATCGGTTGATACGCCTTGGTTGATATCTGATCTCAACTTATGTATTTGTTAGCAAATGTTAGCAAAAAAGTATCGGTAAATTCCTCAGAGTAATATTACTAGCTAGGGCATCGGTACAGTATTAGGAGTTGACAAAAAAAGAGATGAAAGGCTTGTGAGATGAGGATTACATCTGTTCACAATCTTAAAGCATAGCTTTGAGCAGTGAACAGATGGATGACGAGGCGAACAAACTTCTTACTCACTATCTTGGGGAATAGGTGTTGCGCTCGCGCCCATTTTCCAGCTTCCCATCGCGCTCGCCTTACTTCTCTCCTAACTCGATTTTCGATTTTTTGCTGAAAATCAGTTGATCGCAAAAACCGGGTTTCTCCACAATCCAAAATCTTTTTGGTGAATATCAGACTGGAAAAAACTCGGTTTTTGCCTACATTATCTATTTCTTGAAGTTGAGCGTAGGCGTTTTACAAAGGTCAACACCATATAACTCAGTGGATTTGCCGTCTGAGTATTCGGCGCTGACATCAAAAATACAGCCCGCTTCCGAGCCGCCGTAGTCAGCTTGATCCCAAGAAAAATTTTGCGTTTCCCGATCGGCAATGGGGGACGGTAGCTCGTTTTTTCCCCAATCATTTGTATCGGGAGGGCCGATATAGATGGCTGTCATCGTCTTGCCGCTGTTGTTAATTACCGAAATTTTGATTATCTCAGCGAAAACGCTAGCTGCTGTCAGCGCTAACAGGGGCAGTGACAGCCCCGCAGCGATCGTTACTTTGCTTAACAACTTGTTAATCATTTACCCTCGTACCTCAAGAAGTGTGATATTTATTTAACTTTAGCAGAATACTTTTTTAAACGTCTCCTGCTCAATAGTCCGGACAGTTTTTATATGGCCCAATGGCTTATTCTCGGTTGACTTCGCAGCCCCTGTGGATAATTAAATCAATGTCAGCTCCACCCCGCTCGTTGCATTTAATTGGACTTTATTTATGATCCTTGCGCCGCGTAAGCTTGTAGTCTCGTTCCAAAAACTGTCCGGAGTAGTGCTGCTAAAGTAACACTAATTGAGGCGTATTAGCCACAACTTTATGAAAGCACCCTACAGGCCTGGAACTTAAATTATAAGCTTAGGAATGAGAATTAAATAACTTACACAAGGAAAGTGGGGTGTCCCGCCCGCCCTTTTTGGACGGGCGGGCGGGACACCCCACAATAACAATTACAATTGTAAGTTATTTAATTTGCGAGCCTTAAGCACAATCATCGTATTAATATCCATAATTTATCTTTACAGATTAGAGATTAGAGGAAAAGAAAAATTATTTGTCCGTACATTCCTGCTCCCATAATCTCTCTATTTAGCACTCGGTTGCGGATGCAAACAGTAGTCATTGCAGCCCATAAATGGGGTTTTTCGCTAAATCAAATTGCCGCTGAGTATGATTTAAGTGAAGCTCAAGTGAACGATGTATTCGCTTTTTATGCAGTCCACTGTCAGGAAATAGACGCCTCTATTGTCGCCGAACAAATTATCGAGCCTATCGTTCGTCGGCGGTATTCGCTTGAGGAGTTGGTTGGGGCGATCGCGCCTGAGAATCTTCATAATGAGATTGACAGTGGAGTTGCTGTGGGGAACGAAGTGTGGTGACACAATATTGCTATTTGTATGGTGCGTCGCTGTGAGATTTTCCTGCTAGTTGAAATAGCTACGGGAAGCGACGCACCCGAAGGTATTACTGTAGGGAACGAAGAGAGTTTCCTGTCATACTCACCAAATTGTTTGAATAGTAGTTAACGCTTGAATTTTTGCGTCGCGAGTAACTAACGGAAGACTCAAAGATAAAGCAGTAGCCGCAATAATCCTGTCTGGCATATCAGGAACCGTTGCCCTGTCAATTTGTTGAATAGTTGCCGAGATATTGCGATCCAAAGGTGCTAGCATAATCCCCACATTTGGATCGTCCGCAGCATTTAAAACTCGTGTCAGCACCTCGCCTGCCAAACGCCCTCGCTCAATCAAGTAAGAAATTTCTACAATTGTAATTGCGGAAAAGTAGATAAAATTTCCCTCATTAACCGCTTGCTCTAATGCTGTTAATGCTGCTGGCGACAATCTTGGCAGTTCAAAAATGTACCAAATTAGGGTATGGGTATCTGCTACGACTGAGGGCATCAAACAATATCCCTGGGAAAATTTCCCCACATTTCTTGTCGGGCTTGGGCGATGTCTTCTTCCGTAATATCTACTTTTAAATCAGCACACAACCCTTTGGCACTCTTTAGCGGTCGTTTAGCCATAGTTTTTTGTTGAAGAAATTCAGCAAAATCTAAAACTTCTTGCTGTCGTTCAGGGGGCAATGCCCGCAACTTATCTAAAACTGCTTGCTCTAAATTCATCGTTTATTGCCCTCCGTAATTACTCTAAAATTATCTTCACGCTTTTACTTACCAAATTCAAAAAATGTGCTTGCAACCTACTTACCATATTATAAGGTAAATCCCACAAAAAACTAACGCCTCTTGCATCCTAGTTTGAAATAATATTTTTCGGATTGGAGTGCGATCGCCTCTAATTTTGTAGGTGCGTCGCTATGAGATTTTCCAGCTATTTGAAATAGCTCAAGGCGACGCACCCTACGTTATGGCGATCGCCCCAACCAACCTATCAATCTCCGCCTCAGTTGTAAAATAGTGAACACAAGCCCGCACACAATCAGGATTAAGAATAGTCCTTACCATAATCCCCTGTTTTTCCAACAAATCGACAAGCTTTTTGTGCGGCATCCCATTAGTTAATCGAAACGAAACCAAACCAGCTTCCGGCGCAGATTTTCGCAAACATTCCACATCGGGAAGTTCCGACAAACGCTGCCAGAGATACTTACTCAAACGGCAGATTTCTGCATACCTTTCTTCAATCGTACCCCATTCATGTTGCAGGGCGATCGCACTCCGCAAACCCGCATACAAAGGATAAGCCGAAGTCGCAATTTCATAGCGCTGCGATCCAGGCTTCCACCCAAGAACTTTAGCATTAGCATCCGTCACAATTCCCCGCCAACCGATAAACACCGGATGCAAATCTGCCAAAGCTTCAGCACTCACATAAAGTCCCCCCAAACCTTCCGGGCCGCACCACCATTTGTGACCAGTAAAAGCATAAAAGTCAACCCCTGATTCAATCAAATTTAAAGGCAAAACCCCCACAGACTGAGCCGCATCAACTAACACCCTAACTTTGTGCTTCTTTGCAGACAAATCCTCTTGTCTCCCCCCTTGAATCAGGGAAAAATCCTCTTGCCTATCCCCTTGAATCAGGGAAAACCCCTCTTGTCCCCCCCCTTGGCAAGGGGGGGTTAGGGGGGGTTTTATATCTGTTTCCCCATCCCCTTGAATCAGGGAAAACCCCTCTTGTCCCCCCCCTTGGCAAGGGGGGGTTAGGGGGGGTTCATGACATAATTTCACAATCTCAGCCAGAGGCAAAACTTGGCCAGTATTCCACAAAATGTGACTGATTACCAACAAGCGAGTATTTGGCCGCAAACTATCAGCAATCACCGCCACCGGATCACCCTCATTCAAAGTAGCCGTCAACGGACAAATCGAAACCTCAATGTTGAAACGGCGCTGAAGTTCCATTACACTAGCTACAATGCCGGGGTGTTCGCAATCAGAAAGCAGCAAATGGTCGCCTGCTTTCCAGTCAATGCCCCACAGCGCAATATTGCAGCCGACGGTGACATCTTCAGTTAGGGCAATGGTTTCAGGAGGTACGGTCAACTCAGATGCGATCGCACGTCGCGTCAGCATCGCCTCCTGAACCACCCAAGCCCCCACCTCCCCCGAAAACGGCCCCCCAAGCTGCACCCGTTTGTAAGCCTGATAAATCGCGTCTAAAGCAGGCTCAGGCAGCGGCCCTTGTCCGCCGTAGTTAAAATAAGCTTTATTGGCCAAAGCTGGGAATTGTTGCCGGTGATTGTCCTTTGTCATTTTTTCTGGCGAATTATTGATAGCGTTAATATTGAATAAGTAATGCTGTGAATTTTATACCTTTTGCCTGATACTCTATGCCTTGCGAATACTAAATGTTAATAACTGACAAACTACTACTTTCCTATCAGCGATGCCATCTCCGAGCATTTTTAGATACCTGCGGAGACTGGAAACAACTCGACCCCCCCAGCGACTTTCTGCTGAAACTGATGCGCGACAGCGCCGCATACCAGCAGCAAGCTTTGGAACACGAGACTTACCAACAACCATATTATCCTAGAGGGGATTGGGAAGCCGGCGCGGCCGCTACATTGAGTTTAATGCAGCAAGGGGTCGATCGCATTTACCGAGGAGTTCTGATCCAGGGCGAATTCGGTCAAACCAACGGCGCAACAACTTCTCTGGTAGGAATTGACAGTCAATATTTCCCCGAATTTGGCGAAATCCCCGAAACTCCCGTTCATTTTTCATCCTCCAATCTTCCCTCTTCAAACATTACCCTGATCAGCCGCCCCCATTTATTAATCAAACAGCCGGGACAATCAAAATTTGGCAATTGGAGTTATATTACTGCGGATATTTGGCTTAGCAAGCGACCAAAACAAGAGTATCAAATTATCGCTGCTTTTCACGCCCAAGTTTTAGCTTCCGTACAGGAAACAATGCCCGAGGCTGCGTGGCTGATGCTGCGAAAAAAAGGGTGGTGGCAGGTGAATCTCGACCAGCGAACTCCTCAGATGTTCGAGATTTTAGATGATTGCATTCAGATGATAGAAAATCGGGATAAACCAGAGGTGTTTATTTCCCGGCAAAAGTGCAATCTTTGCGGTTGGTATACTATCTGTCACGCCGAAGCAGAATCTATTAAACATCTTTCCTTATTGCCGGGAGTTACTGCCAGCCGCTATGCTAGACTAAAAACTCTCGAAATTACTGATGTAGAAGCTCTCGCTAATGCTAGTTCCGAACTGCTTGCTGAGTATCCAGAATTCCCGGACAGAGTTGCTTTTGATGTGGTGCAGCAAGCTCGATCGCACTTGCTAAATCAACCGCTGTTGCGGGAAGAAGGAAGTTCGGCAACGGATTTTGTAACGGATGTAACGGATGTCAGTCCGATGGAAGTCGGAAGAGGGAAGAAGGAAGAAGGAAGGCAAGACACGGATTTTGACACGGATACAGGGATTAACGATCGAGAAGAACGTAGAAGTGAGAATTCAGAAGAACTTAACTCATCTGAAATAGTACCAGATATTGTAGACAATATCTTGAATGGCATCGCAGTTGAGGAAATAAAAATTAGAGAAAATAAGCCTGCGACATCTTCTATACCTGCGCCAATCCTCCGCAAGAAACCAATTCCCTATTCCCAATCTGTCTTTTTGCCGATCGCCCCAATCGAACTCTACTTTGATATTGAAGCCGAACCCGAGTTAAACTTAGATTACCTCCACGGAGTCTTAGTTGTTGACAGGTACAACAATACGGAAAAATTCCACGGTTTTTTAGCAGAATCAGCAGCAGAGGAAGGTGCAATCTGGCAGCAATTTTTAGAATTAATGTGGGCTTATCCTATTGCTCCGATTTTCCACTTTTGCGACTACGAAGTCAAGACTTTTAAGCGACTGGCTAAACTTTACAATACTCCCGCTTATTTGTGGAAACCTGTGCTGAAACGGTTTGTAGATATTCACAAACAAGTGACACAAAAGGCGATTATGCCGGTGGAAAGTTACGCACTCAAACCAATTGCCCGCTGGTTGGGTTTTGACTGGCGAGATGCTAAGGCTAATGGTGCTCAGTGCGTCTGCTGGTACGACGATTGGCTCAAAACTGGCGATCGATCGCTCTTGGAGGCGATCGTCCGGTACAATGAGGACGACTGTCGGGCTACATACATAGTTAAAGATTGGTTGACCAATTTTTTGCTGAATCATGAGCCGTGATTTTTAGATGTAATGAACCGCGAAGGCGCGAAGGGCGCGAAAGAAGAAAGGGAAGAAGAAGGTAGTTAAGCTAAAAAATATTCGGTTGGCATTTTGAAAAATATTACACTTCTTGTATTCGGCCTCCTGTAAAATTATTGTGGGGTGGGCATCTTGCCCGCCCCAATATGCAGGCTCAAAGTGAAATAGTTTAATAGCCTACTTATTCATCAAATGCGAAATCTAATAAAAGCAACTATATTTATTTTCTGTTTTTTGATGGCAGCAAGTGTTGCTATTTGGGTAAACCAGTCAGCTCAATCTTTCGCCGTTACGAAAATAAATTTTATCGACCGAGCAATATTTCCTACAGGTTCTCCGTTTCAGGGGACGGAAATTGGCGGACTTTCGGGCATTACTTATGATGCCGAGAAACAAGTTTATTATGCCATTTCTGATGACCGCAGCAGCAAGGCTCCGGCGCGCTTCTATACTCTCAAAATTAACTTGCAATCTGGGAAACTGGAAAAAGAGCAAATTACTTTTACTGGTGTCACTACTTTATTAGATGAAAACGGCAAAGGTTTTCCTGAATTAAGTTTAGATCCGGAAGGGATAGCTTTTACTGGCAATAGCGTGTTTGTTTCTTCTGAGGGAGATGTCGATCGCCAAATAAATCCTTTTATCAAAGAGTTCTCCCTCGATGGTAAACTCCTGAAAACGCTGGCAATTCCTGAACTATTTTTGCCGGATGACAAGGGTACTAAAGGCATCCGCAACAATCTCGCTTTTGAAAGTTTAACTTTAACGCCCGATCGCAAATACCTATTCACCGCTACCGAAAACGCGTTGGTTCAAGATGGCGCTGTACCTTCCCTGGAAACCGGGAGCCCGTGCCGGATTTTGCGCTACGATGCGGTGAGCGGCAATCCAGAAGCGTCGTTTCTCTACATCACCGAACCGCTACCCGCTGGTGCGAATCCTGTGGGAAAATTAACTACTAACGGTTTAGTGGATTTATTGGCGATCGACGATAATCGGTTACTGAGTTTAGAGCGTGCTTTCTCCCTGGAAACCGGCACAACTATCAGAATTTTTGAGATTTCTCTGGAAAAGGGCGATCGTATTGAAGCACTCGAAAGCCTCAAAAGCCGTCTGGGCGAGCTTTCTCCCGCTCAAAAACGCCTGCTGCTGGATTTGGAAACGCTGAAAATTCCCCTAGACAACATTGAGGGGTTGACATTTGGCCCCGCCCTGGCGGATGCTAGCAGAGGTCTGATTTTGGTGAGCGACAACAACTTCAGCCCGTTGCAAGAGACTCAAATTTTGGGCTTCCAAATAAAAGTTCAAAAAACCTCTTGACAAAAGGTGAAGTGATAGGCATAATAGAAATTGTGCCTGAAAAAACGGCAAAACGAGGGACAGTAGTTCAATTGGTTAGAGCACCGCCCTGTCACGGCGGAAGTTGCGGGTTCGAGCCCCGTCTGTCCCGTTCAAAATAGAAAATGTTCAGATTGCTGAAAAAAGCTATCGCAATTTCTTATTGATTATAAATCAATGGGTAGTTGAACATTTCACTACTCAATAAATGGGTAGAGATACGGAAGTCTCTCGATATCATCTCAAATCAGGTGACATCTGGAGACTTTCGGTATGTCATCGGCTTACAGAAACAGCCTTGGACGCATCAAAACCAAAGCAACGGGGTTTTTGGCCGTTGAGGCGGGCTGTAACTAATTATTCTCGCAAAAAAACCCGGTTTCTGGCCGCCCGGGAGTCCACTACTAAGAAAGAGTTGCGGAAACTTGATGTTATATTTTAGTTGTTGGTATATGAATTACCTAAATTTTAGCTACATAACGGGTTGATTAGGAAAATGCTTACCAAAACCCATTTATAGCAATCATTTGCGTAAACGATATTATAGGAGGAGGGAAAATGCGTGACTCAGCCTTCGACGGGTTAGACGAAAAGAGCTTTTTTGACCGGGTACAAGCGAAATTTGTTGAACAAGCACCTGATTTATCCCAATCCCTCAACATTGCGATTATCGGCAAGGTAAGTGCGGGCAAAAGTTCACTCATTAATGCTTTGTTGAAACTGAGCCGAAGAAAAGCTTTAGAAATTGCCAAGGTAGGAGCAGTTTCGGGCGTTACTAAAGATTTAACTATTCTAAAACTTGATGAAAAGGTTTATTTAATTGACTCACCAGGTCTTGATGATGTGCGTGCAGAGAATAGTGAAGTCACCAAGAATTTTTTGAGGCATATTGATGTTGGCATATTTGTAGTAACTGGTTCATCAGATGCTTCACAAAAGAAAAGCCTAGATGACTTGAGGCAGCATTGTGATTCATTTTTTGTCGTTCTTAACAAAATTGATGAGTGGGATGATCTAGATCCAACGGTTGTAGACGATGTAGTCAATCAGTGGAAAAACGATTTAAAGGTAGACAAGATTTATCCAACTTGTACGAAGGGTTACGATCCTAAAAGCCGTAATCCCAAGATGGATATTAGAGGAGTTTTCCCGCTACGCAGTGAGATCGAGGCATTTCTTGAAAAAAAGGGAAAAGACCTGCTGCTGGCAAGACACATGGCTGAAAAGCAGTCTTATGCAGTCAAAATAATTGCGGTAGCTTTGATAGCAGTGGCAGGTCAAGCATTGATTCCGGGCAGCGCAGTATTTATTACCGCAACCCAGGCAGTTGCCATAGGGTCTTTACATTACTTATACACTGGCCAACTTTTGTCTCCTCAAGCTGCGCTTGCTATTTTGCCAACATTTTTAGATGAAACAGTGAGTTCCAGCCTCTTTTTGTTTGTTAAATCCTTTTTTCCACCTACAGGTATTTTTGATGTGGCGGCGGCTGGGGTTGCAGTTATTCTCACTCTTGCAGTATTGGCAACCGTTAATTATATTCTTTCTAGTGATGCTAAGCTTGAGCAGGAAGAGCTTCTACGTTCAAAATTTAGAAGCTACCATAAACAAGCTAAAGATGTGTTGAGGGATTTAGCATTGACTGACATACGCGATCTGCGCGATCTGCCTTCATGGACAGTGCTTGTTAGCAAATTTTTGGGTGGTCTCTAGTTTCCGCCTAGTCCAGCGCGAAGTTGTGGCACTCACTCCACCCCCATCAACGACTCCTAATATTCATTGCCCTTTCCTAGAAATCTCCTCACAAGTTCCGCAAACTATTGGCCTATAATTAAATTTCAATATCGACTCCCAGCAGCCCTCAAAGGTGCGAGGAAATAAAGGGTCGGGCGATCTGATATGTCAAAACCAGGACGATCGGCACGAGTATCGGAATCGCCACTAGCAGTCCCCATTTGCCAAACCTAAGTTTTTGACCGTCCGATTTTAACAGGAAAATCACAGCGGCAATTCCCATAAGTATCCAGAGACCACCGAAACCCATGAAGACTGTATAGCCTGCATCTTGCATTTTTTTTGACCTTTAATAGTAGTCCATCTTTAATGTTAGTTGCAGTCTGTTTCGAGTGACATCTTCTGATAGGTCGATCGAACTTATTAAATATTACTCATTTCGAGTTGGGTTGGCAGCGGCCCTGACTTTCGCACTCGATCCGCTGAGTTCGATCGCTCATAATAGTTGCTAAATCCGGCCTTCCCGTCAGCTTCAGCCGCCAGTCTGCCCAAATTCCGTACAGCCAATTGGCGATCGCCCCGATCGCTGGTAACTTAGTCACAGCATAAACCCAGCCCATACCTAAAATCTCGTAGGTGCGACGAAAAACCTCCACATTTTTAATTGCCGTACCGTCGGGTAACACCGCGTGAATCCGACCCATCGCCGTTTCGTAGTCGATTCCGCCGTGGGCCTCCGGGTTGTAGCCATCATCCGCGATATCCACAAACGACACTAAATCTCGCCCCGCGTCCTGTTTTTTCAAGAAATTAACCTCCCGCACGCACAGAGGACATTCACCGTCGTACAGCAACTCAATCTGCCAAGCAGGCGCAACAGACTCTGGTGAGGGCGCAACAGATTCGGAAAACTCGGTTTTAGTAGCAGACATAGGGAAATATATTTTAATGTCGTCGATCGCACACAAACATTTTACAAGCATCAATAGTTATCAGGTGCGGCTTGGGTAGTCCTAAAGCAGTTATTTGTGGTGTGAAAAATAGTCCCAAAGGTGAATCCTGTCTTGGCCGCCCGCAAGCTATTATCATCAAGATGCCCTCTCCTGCCTTGCCGGAGACTTTACGCCCGATCGCCCGATAGTCGAATATCCAACAATTCGAGGCAAAGCACCGGCCAAGCACAACTGTTAATTCGGCAACAAAATATAATAAAATTTAAAGTCTTAAACATCAGCTATTCCCCCAACCAGCAAATCGCCCCCAATCTAAAAGCAAAAATCTACATGAATGTCAGAGTCCGTCTAGCCCCCAGTCCCACCGGAAACCTACACATCGGTACCGCCAGAACCGCCGTATTCAACTGGCTGTTTGCCCGCAACCAAGGCGGCAAATTCATCCTGCGGGTAGAAGACACAGACGTAGAACGTTCTAAAAGCGAATACACCGATAACATCCTCGAAGGACTCACCTGGCTGGGTATGAACTGGGACGAAGGCCCGAGTTTTCAGTCACAGCGTCTGGAAATATACCGCCAAGCAGTCCAAACCCTTCTCGACAATGGACTCGCCTACCGCTGCTACACCACGTCGGAAGAACTCGACGAAATGCGGGAAGCACAAAAAGCCAACAAACAAGCCCCCCGCTACGACAACCGGCACCGCAACTTGACAAGCAAAGAGCGCGCAGCTTTTGAAGGCGAAGGGCGACAAGCTGTGATTCGGTTTATCATCGACGACGATCGCACGATCGCTTGGAACGACATGGTGCGCGACACCGTAACCTGGAAAGGTAGCGACCTCGGCGGCGATATGGTGATTGCCCGTGCATCCAGCGGCGGCGTCATCGGCCAACCCCTCTACAACCTCGCAGTAGTTGTCGATGACATCGACATGGGCATCACCCACGTCATTCGTGGCGAAGATCACATCGGTAATACTCCGAAACAAATATTGCTCTACGAAGCTTTGGGCGCGACAATCCCAGAATTTGCCCACACGCCGCTGATTTTAAACTCCCAAGGACAAAAGCTTTCTAAACGCGACGGCGTAACCTCGATTTCTGACTTCAAAGATATGGGCTACCTGCCCGAAGCTTTAGTTAATTACATGACTTTGCTCGGTTGGACTCCGCCGGATTCAACGCAGGAAATATTTACACTGTCGGAAGCAGCAGAATTATTTACATTCTATCGAGTCAACAAAGCCGGTGCAAAATTTGATTGGGATAAACTCAATTGGCTAAACAGTCAATACCTGCACAAAATGCCAGTGCCGCAATTGACAGATTTGCTGATACCTTATTGGTGGCAGAAAGGCGGTTATGAGTTTGACTTGGAGGCCGATCGCCCCTGGCTCGAACAAATAGCTGCTTTAATCGGCCCGAGTCTCGTTCGCTTAACCGACGCTGTGGATATGTGTAAGGTATTCTTCTCCACCACGGTGGAATACGAAGAAGAAGCACTCGCACAATTGCAGCAAACAGGGGCTGCACAGGCTTTACAAGCAGTTGTAGAAGCGATGGAAAGTCATTCATCCCTGACATCAGCGGAAGCTCAGAAAATCACTAAAAAGCTCAGTAAAGAGAAAAATCTTAACAAAGGGCTAATTATGCGATCGCTCAGAGCCGCTCTGACAGGTGCAATGCACGGCCCCGACCTGATAGAATCTTGGGTAATCCTTCACCAGCGAGGAACGGCTAAAACCCGTTTGCTTGATGCCATTAGCAACTTGAATTTGCCGGCTGTTGGTGTCGCGGACGAAACTTCTACCCCAGAACAACCAAAGGCAGAAACAGTCGCCGAAACTTCTGCTACAGAACAGTCAGCAGCGGAGGTTTCAAAAGTCGAAACACCGACTATTGAAACAATCGAAACCCCGGTTGTTGAACCATCAGCAGCAGAGGTTTCAGAAGTCGAAAAACTTGCGATCGAAACAGTCGAAACGCCGACTGTCGAACCAGCAGTGGAAGTTACAGCAGTCGAAATACCGACTTCAGAAACAGGCGAAGTGTCGGCTCTTGAACCAACCGACGGGGAGGTTGCAGCAGTCGAAATACCGGCTCTTGAAACAGTCGCAGCAGCAGTTGAAATACCTGCCGCCAACCAGCAAACAACTATTGCGAGTGGAGAAATGACTTCATCAAACGAACCAGAAACAACCGTTATCATCACCGAAATTCCTGCCGGAAATGAAGCAGACAGTTCAAGCGGTACAACAAAAGTCATAATTACCGAAGAACCGCCGAGTCAGGGCCAGCAGATCAAAGAACAAATTATCTCAATTTTGTCCGAGTTTCCCGCTTACATTGGCAGCTTTTACGAGCAGTACAAAAGTCCCCTGACTGTTATCGGTGTAATTGTAGCCTCGATTGTCTCTTTGAAAGTGCTTTTGGGCGTAATAGACGAACTCAACGACATCCCCCTGCTAGCACCCACATTCGAGCTAATTGGTATCGGATACACCGTGTGGTTTGTCTACCGCTATTTGCTGCGATCGTCCAACCGGCAACAATTAGGTCAAGAAATTCAAGCCTTGAAAGAACAAGTTTTCGGCAAAAAGTCCTAAAATTTTGCTGGTAATTTGTTGAATTTGTGCCCGACATTGATAACTTTAAATAAGTTGTTAGTGTCGGGTTTTTAAATCAGGGCTGTTTCATTCTTTTGTAGGGGCAAACCCCCCGTGGTTGCCCCGATCGCTGAAATGCCCAATTTATCGTGTCTGGGCCTGGGCGGGCACGGGGGCACCGCCCCTACAAAATCCTGGTTTTTCTGAGAATGAAACCGCCCTGGTTTTTAAATGACTAATAACTAATGACTAATGACTGTTGACTAATGACTGTTGACTAATGACTGATGACTAATGACTACTGACTACTGACTACTGACTAATGACTAATGACTAATGACTAATGACTAATGACTAATCACTAAACCCCAGTCGCAGTAAAAGCCGCCCAATAATAAGGATTAGCAAAAGGATAGGGTTTGCGGTTGCGAATTTGCTGCAAAGAAGCCTCCGCAATCAGGCGCGAACTTTGAGAAAGCCGCTCGAACATTTGCGAAATTTGAGGTTGAAAATCCGCCAGCAACACCTCCAATTCCTCGCTAGTCAAATCCCGCAGCCACCTTTGAGCGTCCCCCAGCGCGATCGCCACATCTCCCACCTGCAACCGAGAAAACCGTCCCAGATTTTCATAAAACTTGCTCGTCAGCAGCAGCGTAGAAACATCGTTAACCTTCCAAAGACTGCTAACCACACTAGACGTGCCAGCATACAACAAACCCGCCGACAAACCCACAAAATCTCCTCCAGCACCGCTAACTCCGCCAGCGGCAATTTCGCAACCCGATAAAGTAACTAAAAAATATTGCCGAAAATCCAGATTAAAAATTTCCTCCAAACTCAGAGAATCATTCCTCAAAAACACTGCGGATTTCAGTGGCCAAGCCAAATTAAGCAAACTCAAACAAGCAAAGTGAGCGCATTTTTTATGCGGCAACTGCCCTATTTGCTGGGGCGAATTCCCATTATTAGCAGACATTTCTGGGGAAAAAGCCTCTTTAATTGCCGGCTTATGGCGCACAACTTCTGTACTGGCAAAATACTGGGAAATAGTGCCGATTTCAATGTTGCTGTAGAACGCATCTCTGGTGAAAGTTGGAATTGCCAAAAGCTGCTGCAAACCGGGTTTGTACCGACCAATAGCCGCTCCGTGTGCACTTTGTCTCAACAGCAATAGCTGACAGCTAGGAGCATAGCGAATTCCTCCGGGAAATCGATCGATCAAATAAGCAGCAGGCGCTGCAACGTCGCCAAAAGACGAACTTTGAGAAAAATCCGAAAGGCTGTAGGTTTCCACATCAAAACCGCTGCGATCGCTCCACCCAGACCTAAAAATTCCCCCACCATCCTCAAACCCGTCTCTCCCCGCCAAAGGCAAAGCGTGGAGTGGCAAAGCGTGCAAAAATCGGTGCGGCACAAAAATCAGCCGATCGCAATTGTCGGGAATCAGCGCCACCACTCGATCGATTTCCAGCATCGTAGCCAAGCGTTTGAGGCGAGTCGGGAGATGATTGATCCAGCGACCTTTTTGTTCAGAATAAGCGGTGAGGTACTCCTGGCCCCAACTTTCGGCAGCCAAAGCATTTTCCGACGAACACAGGTGAACGGCGGGATATTGTGCACTCTTTACCACCACAAAAGCAACCAGCAACTCCCCCAAACTCGCCCACACCACAGCAGCGCAATTGTCATCAGGCAACAATTGGCGAATTTGCTCGAAAGCGATCGGTTCAACTTTGTGAGCTAGGCTGAAGAAAGGATCGTTTGCCTGCACCTCCCGTGCAATCAACCTATCAAACTGCTTCCACAATTGATTTAAGTGCATGAAGTCCGAGTTCGACAGCAGAGAACCGCTGTTCAAACCTGGGCTATCGCCCTCAGAAATCAAAGTCGTGTTGGGATCAGGTTCTCCCTCTTCTTGGTGCTGCTGTTCCCCCGCTATTTCCAGTTGCAGCGACTCCAACTCGCTTCGCACCCCTGCGGGAATTTCGGCTTTCGGAGTCAAGTGGCATTTAACCAGCAGTTCTACCAAATTCCGATTTTTGTGGCGTTCGGCGTATTCCAGAGCCTTAGCGTAATATTCAGGTTGGGTGGCGCCGAGTTCCAGGCAAACTTGCACCAGGCATTTATAGAGTGCAGCCCAGGTGCGGGTTAATTTGACTTTTGCGGTACTCGTCTGTGAAGCGTAGCTATCCCGTAGGGAATCGCCAAAATCAACTGTATCAACCCCAACTTCGCAACGCAAAAATTCCACAGTATCGACAGCAGCAGTAAAAACCCCGTAAGCGCGAAGCAAGTCGCCTCGAACTCGGTAAGCTTGACCCAAATAAAATAAAATTTCAGCCCAGCGGTGAGGATAGGTTTCGCGAGTGTAGACTTGACAGGCACTGTGATAGCAGCCGATCGCGCTTTCCATGTGCGACAAGTTTTCCGCCTCCGTCAGTTGCGAATAAGCCCTACCGAGATAAATTTGCAGCATTGCCCAGCGGTTGGGATATGCCTGCCTGGTGTAGACTTCGCCCGCATTTTGATAGCAGGCGATCGCGCTTTTGAGGTTGCGGTTTTTTTCCCCTTTCAGGTGTTCGCAGAAAGCGCGGCCGAGGTAGGCACACAGCATTGCCCAGCGTTCTGGAGTTTTTTGGCGGTTGCAAAACAGCAAAGCATTTTGATAGCAGGCGATCGCCATTTCCATATTTTCGGCTTTTTCCCCTTTCACCCGCCGACTGTAGATCCTACCGAGGTAAGTTTGGATCGAAGCCCAGACTTCTGGAAATTTGATGCGGGTGTAGACTTGTAAAGCATTTTGATAGCAGGCGAGCGCCATTTCCAAATTTTCCACCGGATCGCCTTTGATGCGATCGACAAACACCCGGCCCAAGTTCCTTTGAGTCGTCGCCCACTGCAGCGGAAAAGCTTCCCGAGTCCGCACCTGCAAAGCTCTCTGATAGCACGTAACCGCGTATTCGAGATTTTCAGCTCGGTTGCCCTGCAGCAACTCGCAGTAAGCATTTGCCAAATTATTTTGAGTGGTGGCCCAACGCCGGGGAAACACCTTGCGGTTGTAGACTTGCAAAGCATTGTGGTAGCAAGCGACGGCCAGTTCCAGATTTTGGGATCGGTTGCCCTGCAGCCGGCGGCTGTAAGCACGGCCGAGATTGTTTTGAGTGCTCGCCCACTCTTGCCCGAAAGCCTCGCGGCTGCGAACTCGCAGCGCGTTTTGATAGCAGGAGATCGCGTGTTCTAGATTGTCTGCCGGATCTCCCCGGAGACGCTCGCTGTAAGCGTTGCCCAGATTATTTTGCAGCGTCGCCCACTGTTCCGGGTACTGTTCGGGCGTGCGTACTTGTAGGGCATTTTCAAAGCAAGCGATGGCCTGTTCGATATTTTGAGCCTTATCACCTCTGGGGCGATCGGTGTAAGCGTTGCCCAGATTGTTTTGCATCACCGCCCATTCTTGGGGAAAGTCTTTGCGGGTAAACACCTTAGCAACTGTTTCGTAACCGGCAATTTCGATTTCCAAGTTATGAGCCTTGCTGCCGAGGGGAAACCGCCCAATTTTGTTGCTCAGATTGCCGATTAAGGCTGCAATGCGCCTAGTCTCTGATTCTTTGGCAGCAGAGAACACCAAATTGGCCCAGTGGCGCAGCAGTTCTGCGAAATTCTGGTCGAGTTTGTCTAAATTGTTTCTCAGCAGCGAGTACAGGTGCTGCGAATCAGCGTCGCGCGCGACTGCTTGCAATACTTCTGCTAAAAAAGCCAGATATGCTGCTCCCGTTGCAGGCAATTTATAATTCCCCTTTGCAGATTCTAAGGGTGCGATCGCCCTTTGGAAAAATTTTGCAGCTTTGAGCAAGCTTTCTCGCGTCAGTGCCACTTCTTCTAAATAAAGCGTTTGCACGAACTCAAAGTCGATCGACTTTGGGTTCGTCCTCAAAATCAAATCTATTCCTGAGTCCCCAGGATTTTCCAGCAGCGCTTGGAGCATATTAACATCTGTTTTGCGACGCTGTTCGTCCATCGTGCATTCCGCCAAACTATTAACCATAGGAGCGCTGCTTCCCTGCAACCAAGTGAACTACCCACCCCTAAATCGTAGTACCGAATATAGTAGGGGCTTCTGTACTCATAGGCGAGTGCCTTAGCGGAGACTTTCGTCCCAGCTTTGGTCTTACCTCGCATCCTAAAGCAGAAACGGCTGAACCTTCCGCCTTTAGTATTTTGATACCTTCTGCTTTCATCTTTATCGCTGCGTTCCCCTCCCGATCATGGTCAGTAGCACAGTGAGGACAAGTCCATTCCCTCATATCTAAGGGCATCTCGGTCATTTTATCGAAACAATTAGAACAGAGTTTGGAACTGGAAACCCCTCTATCAATCTCGACTAAGTTTCCGCTTTTGCGTTCCCACTTGTAGGCTAAGAAGTTTGTAAAACTTTCCCAAACCTCCTCTGATATTGCTTTCGCCAACTTGGAATTGCGAATTATGTCCCAGAAATGAAATTTTTCTACTATGACCGCGAGGCGATCGCTGACCAACTTATAACTAAGTTTATGTAGAAGAAAGTCTTGCCACGAATTCCTCAACCGTTCGCATACCTTGGTCACAGCTTTTATATATTTGTATTCAGAATTACTTTTTTTCTGCAAGTCTGTTAACTTTTGCTGCTTGCGCTTCAAGTTCTTCTCGTGCTTGGCCAAATGCTTAGCATTAAAGTCATATTTAGATTTTTTTTCATCATCGGGGACAATAGCAAAGTATTTCACTTCTAAATCAATGCCCGCAATCCTACCTTTTTTTGTTGTCTGGTTTTCAGCTTGAATTTCAGTCAGTATAGATGCAAGATATTTCCCTGAATATTTTTTACTAATAATTGAATTAGGAATTTTACCCTCACTTAATCTATATCTATTTATTTGGGGCTTCGTTATTTCGCTATACCGGAAAATTCTAGTATCCGCTACCCATGTGACGGTTTGAGGATACTGAAATGACTGTTTTTTCTCTTGAGATGGGAACTTATAAAAACCAGCCAATCTATCAAAAAAAAATTTGTAGGCAGTGGTTAAATTGAGCGTAGTTAATTCCCAAAATTTGCTGTAAAACTCACCTAACCCTCCACTTTTATCGATTTTTTTGAGAGTCGGTAAAAGTGTGTTGAACCCGAAGCAGCCACGTCCTTTACCAGTTTTTTTATAAACTTCAATTGATTTATTTAGACCATAATTAGACCACCAACGCGCCCACCCCAAAGTTGAAGCTACTTGTATTTGTTGATTTTGGGTAGGATACAAACGAACTTGGATAGCCTTGTGTAGCAATCAACATCACCTCCTTGGTTCTTCTATTCTCTCACAATATACAGTTGATTATCAAAGCATTACGAAAAAATTTTGTGACGAAGATTACATATTTTCTCTCTTGAAAGCGATAAGCAAAATTACTTGAGGATGCAATCGTCCTCACCTGCCCTTCCCACTATAACGGTACTCGGTTTAGTGGGAAGGGGGCGAAATAGTTAAACCAGGATTCACCAGTCCCAACAGATACGCAGATAGCGAAACTAGCACCTACGATCGCTAATAGTATGATTTTGCGCGTGCCTCTTGAGTAAAATCGCGGTTAAAGGCGCTGTCACCCTGTGGGGGCGGGTTTCACAGGCCTTTATAAAATTGACAAACCCGCCCCGACAGACTTGCAGCGGGACGGGTTTACTTTTACCCTTATGGGACTTAGGCTAAGAAACCCCGTTTCTGGGAAACTCTTGGGTTTAGTAACGAGAAATCTCGAAAGAAACCCGGTTTCTGAGGAAGAGTGTGTCTTGGACTAAGTGAGTTATCTAGGATATGGCGCGAGTTGCAGCGCTACAGCTAACAAAAATCAACTCAGTAAATTTTACTGTACCGCTTGAGAGCGCAAGGCTGATTCCACTGCCTGCAGAGCTCGATCGACTTCAGCAGCAGTGACAATCAGCGGCGGGACAAATCTCAGCACTTTCGGCCCTGCGGGAACCAACAAAACTCCTGCGGCGATCGCAGATTTGACAATATCAGCGGATGTAAGTTCGATGTCAGCTTGCAATTCCATCCCGACAATCAAACCCCAACCGCGCACCTCAGCAATTAAATGCGGATATTCAGCCGCCAACTTGTTGAGGCCTGCTTTCAACTGTTCCCCGCGCTGCTGCACGTTTTCTAGAAGGTTTTCCCGTTCCAAAGTTTGGCACACACACAAAGCTACAGCGCAAGCAAAAGGATTGCCGCCGAATGTGCTGGCGTGACTTCCCGGTTCAAATACATCGCAGGAAGATTTGCACAGCATAGCGCCGATCGGGATACCGCCGCCCAATCCTTTGGCAGACGTAAAAATATCCGGTTCAATGCCGAGGTTTTCGTAGCCCCAGTATTTGCCGCTGCGTCCCATCCCGACTTGCACTTCGTCGAGAATTAGCAAAATGCCTTTTTCGTCGCAAATTTCCCGAATTCGCTGGAAGTAGGCGAGATCTCCGGGGCGAACTCCGCCTTCGCCTTGCAGCGCTTCCAGCATAATTGCAGCTACTTGGCGTTCGTCTTTGTCGAGTTGCTCGATCGCCGTTTCGATCGCACTAATATCGTTATAAGGCACATAGTGAAATCCCGGCACCAAGGGGCTAAAACCCTTCTGGTATTTAGGCTGTCCCGTTGCCGTAATTGTCGCCAAAGTCCGCCCGTGGAAACTCGCAACGGCGGTAATGATTGTCGGATTCGAGATATTTAATTTTTCGTGGGCGTATTTGCGGGCGAGTTTAATTGCCGCTTCATTAGCTTCCGCGCCGGAGTTGCAAAAGAAGGCTCTGTCCGCGCAAGAATGGTCTACAAGCCACTTCGCCAGCTCGCCCTGTACGGGGATGTAATAAAGGTTAGAAACGTGGTGTAGGGTCTGAATTTGCTGAGTTACCGCTGCAACCATTGCCGGGTGGGCGTGTCCCAGAGTGCAGGTAGCAATACCGGCCACAAAATCGAGATATTCGCGGCCCTCGGTATCCCAAACGCGGCAGCCGAGGCCCCGTTCTAGGGCGATCGCAAAACGCCCGTAAGTCGTCATTACATAGGTGTCGAAGCTCTCAGAACTGAAGGGACTGGCTTCGGCTTGCACGCTTGGTTCTTTTAATAAGGTTTCTGGACTCACGAATCGCTCCTTAACACATAATATGTAAACCTCGATTGTACGGTAAAAATCCAGGTTAGCGGTGCAGGCTGTTAGTTTTGTCATAAAATCATAACAGTAACATCCATTAATCCCTCACAAATCTACTGATGAGTTATTACATTTCTCCTAACTTTCTCGATAAAGTTGCGGTGCACGTCACTAAGAACTTTTTAAATTTGCCCGGGGTAAGAGTTCCCCTAATTTTGGGAATTCACGGCCGCAAAGGAGAAGGCAAAACTTTTCAAACCGAACTGGTTTTTCGGCGGATGGGCTTTGAACCGGTGATGATATCTGGTGGGGAATTAGAAAGCCCGGATGCAGGAGATCCGGCGCGTTTAATTCGCTTGCGCTACCGGGAAGCTGCGGAGCAAATTAGGGTGCGGGGCGAGATGTGCGCCATCTTTATTAACGATTTGGATGCTGGTGCTGGCAGGTTTGATACTACTACTCAATATACTGTCAATACTCAGATGGTCAATGCGACTCTGATGAATATTGCTGACAATCCAACTAACGTGCAGTTACCGGGAAGTTATGACAGTACGCCGCTGCACCGAGTGCCGATTATTGTCACCGGAAATGATTTTTCTACGCTGTACGCGCCGCTGATTCGCGACGGGCGGATGGAAAAGTTTTATTGGGAACCCAGCCGGGATGATAAAATTGGCATTGTTGGGGGAATTTTTGAGTCGGACAAGTTGTCAAAAACCGATATTGTGGCGTTAGTCGATAATTTTGCAGATCAGGCGATCGACTTTTTTAGTGCTCTGCGATCGCGCATTTATGACGAACAAATCCGCGAATTCATTCACAAAGTAGGAATCGAGCGAGTTTCCAAGCGTTTGGTAAATACTTTGGAAGCAGCGCCCGATTTCCATAACCCGAATTTCAGCCTCGCTCATTTATTAGAAATGGGCAGTTTGATGGTTGGTCAACAAAAGCGGATTCAGGAAATGCGCTTAGTAGATGAATACAACCAATCGCGCCTGTTTAACGTTCAAGGAACGCCCAATGCCCCTGCTGCTGCGCCCACGCAAAGTCAATTAAACGACCCCTCCTCGAAATATTATAAGGCTTACGAGGAGCCAAGTTCTGAAGTGGGTAACGGTCATGCGGCGCGGCTGAGTTCCGAGGTATTGGAACAAGTAAAGCAGTTGTTAGCAAGAGGCTGCAAAATTGGCATGGAATATGCAGATAATCGCCGATTTAAAACTGGTTCTTGGCAAAGTTGCGCGACGATTAAAACTGAACAAGAAAAAGATGTGGTTGCATCTTTAGAAACTTGTTTGGCGGAACACGGCGGCGAATACGTGCGGCTGATTGGTATCGATCCAAAAGTCAAGCGACGGGTAGTTGAAACAATTATTCAGCGGCCGCAGGGTTAAAGTTAAAGCAGTCCGCCAGGGAATGAATTCCCTGTCTAATAGCTAAAGTCCTCTGAAGAGGACTAATGAGTTTAAAAATTTTTATTCTCATATCATGTCCGGTCGAGCGATAGCGATTTTTGTAGGGGCGGGTTCACCAACAATACCTGCCAATAATTGACCATCTCAAAAACCCGCCCCGACCGGGATATTATGGTTAATCGATCGGACATGATATAATGAGTTTAAAAATTTTTATTCTCAGTCCTCTTTAGAGGACTTTAGCTTTGAGGCAGGGGTTTCAACCCCTGTCGGACTGTCGGACTATCGGTTTAACGTTAAGTTGACACCAATGAACACTGTTGTGTCCCTACAGGCAATATCTTCTTACTCTCGCCGTAGACTACAGGACAGACAGAGATTATGCAAACCAGCGGCGAATTAATTCAACTTGGAAACGGTAGCCCTCACTAACTTCCTCAATCAATTCGCGTTGCAAAAGTAAATTGAGAGCATCGAATTTATTGGAAAAGTGTTGCAAAATAGTTGATCGGCTGACTATTGCCCCTTCTCCTTGTGCTGCCAAAAACTGCAAAATAGCTAATCCTGCTGCATCTGCTTGATTGCTTTGAATATCGGCAAAAAAGAAACTGCCAACACTTAAAGCCTCTGGTATTGCTGCTTCTACATCGGCTAAAGTTGCTAGTCGGCGGATAGATGGATCTTGCTCGTTTTTTAGTGCGATAATTTCAGCGCAGAGGAGTTGTATTAGGAAAGGGTGACAGCGGGTGAGTTGCAAGACTCGCTCAACCGCATTGAGTTCGTAACGCAGGGTAAAATCTTTGACTGGTTGCTCAATTAGTTGACGCGCTTCGGGTTGTTTCAGGTAGCTGATATGAACGACTTGGACATTGATTAAATAGCTAGCCCAACGCTGAAATTCTTCTATTGTATGGGAACCAGCTAGCAGCACTTTGAAGCGGGGACGATGTTGAATCAGGTGACGCAACATTCCCAGAACATCCTCCCGATCAAAGCGTCCTTTTGTGATGGCATTATCTAGCGCCTCGAATTCATCGAAGGCAAGCAGGGCAATATTTTGTTGTAGGGCTTCTTCTACTTCGTCCAGCCATTCATCAAAGCGGGTGAAAGGGTCATCTTGCAGTGTTTCGCGCTTAAGAGATGGGAGAGTGAAGGCACTTTGGCGCTGGGCTGAGTTTGCCATACTCCGGGCGATATTGTAGAGAAAACCAGCATAATCACTCGCTGATGAAACTGGCCCTTGTAAGTCTACAAACATGGGAATGATAGTGCTGGGTAGCAAGCGTCCCAAATTGTTGAGGAGGGATGTTTTGCCCATGCGCCGCTGTCCGTAGAGTAGCAAGGGAAGGCGGCGGCGGTCTAGCAGTAATTGCTCGATGCGCGTACTGATGTAAGTTCCACTTAAGTCAACGGGTTTGACAAAGATTTCCTGTTGTTCTGTCAGGGGTACGCCGATTATATAAGGGTTGTCGATTTCTTGTCGCAGTTCGACAACTTCTGCTAGTTCCCGCACATAGTCAGTGACAATTTCATACCAACTGGTAGCAATGGGGCGAAAGCGTACTGCATATTTGTCACCACTGCGGGTCAATTCTCGAATTAAACTGTTTAATTTTTCTGCTACTGCACTGAGGGCTAAACGCTGGTTGTAAGGACTTTGCTGGTTGAGGGCTGCATCTACGTCTTGGCTGATATAACTGAAGCTATTCAGTAGGGCGCTGACTGGACTGTTTAATTCGCCGATCGATATACTGTGGTGAGCGTTACTTATGGTTGTTACGTCTGCACAAATTTCTAGCCTTTGTACATCCTGTTTAATCTTTGTGAGCCGATCGGACGATCGCCGATAGCTAGTATATCCCAAAAATATAAGTAAAAATGCACAAATGAGTGCAAATATATAAAACATTAAAATATGAGCGAGCAATAAATTAATGCAGCTCGCTAAAATTGGTGTGTTACATTTGCGTTAGGGAAAAAGAGAATAGAGTGCCCAGTACGGTTAGACTCTGGACACCCACGCTCCCCCTGAACATTACCCTGGAGCTACCGTTCAGAAGCCTTGATCAAACTTTTGAAGGAAAACTCGATGAGTATTTTTTATCGACTACTCTTGGCTGTTGCTTTGATGGCCTGCGCCATATTGAATGACGTACCTTTTAATGATCCAGTCGTGTTTCCCGTTATCATCCAATTACTCATGCCTATGGAGGACAGGAGCAAGGGCAAGGATGAGGACAAGCATGAATAGCAACAGTGTGAATCGTTGAACTACTTTTTTTAATCAAGAACAGCTAAGTAAGGTGACAACTTACTTGGCTTTTTTGTTTTAAACGACTATATCGCTTTAAACGAATACAGTCTGTTTACGTCAACTGTTTACGTCAACTGTTTACGTCAACTGTTTACGTCTATACATATCTGTATAGTACATTAAGACGTGATTGAGTTAAAGGTTGAGCAAAGTTGATTTATGGCTGACTTATGGATGATTTAGGAGTGACTTTTGGTAAACAATTAAATGCTTGCATAAATTAGCTCGCCCAAGACCGATTACCAGCCCCCCACAGGCAAGATCCCGTTTCAAATTTAAGGGCAAATTAGTTTTCATGGCATTTACCTTTTAAAAATCAGCGAATGGCTCTATGTGTTGTAAACCTTCTTCACGCCAATTATCCTCAGTTTCCCCATCTTCCAGGCTAAATAATCGTTCTCGACAAAGGATTTGCAGCGGCAGAGGCCAGCATTTACTTTGATTCAAAATCCACTCGACATCCTCATCAGGAAAAGGCATGGGCGAACTGGCTATCAACTCCCGCGCTTCGGCTGCAGTCATAGCTCCCAGAGTTGTGGTATATCCAAAGATATTGAAAAAAGGCGAACTATGTCCGGTGCTACGCGCTAATTCCATTGGTGATTCAGAAGTTGCCAAAACAAACCCTAAATTTCCATTTGTTTGGTTAGTCGCCAAAGAGCGCAAACTCTCCCAAAACCCATCATCTAATTCGGGACAGCGTTGCAATCCTGCGCCAATTTCATCTAATAGGATGACTGTAGGCTGACGTAAATTACTGCTAACCACATCCATAAATTTATCTAAATCGCAAGGGTTAGGTACTGACATTTTTAGGGATTCTAAAATGTAGCGCAGCAGCCCTTCCCGACTCTGCCGTCGCGCATCTTGAAAATCTACGAAAATCCAACGATAGTTTTCTGGATGGGGCAACCAGTCAGATTTTTGACCGGGACGCAACTGTTCTGTTGGGGTGGTGGTAATATTTTTTAAGTAGTGCAGCAAAGAAGTCTTGCCACTGCGCCTCTTGCCGATAATGGCAGCATTTTGCAGGGGACGGCGTTTCAGTAAGTCGAATAGGCGTTTTAGTTCTTTCTGCCGCCCGAAAAAGTGATGCGGATGGGTGATGGGAGTTCCAGTGATGAAAGCTGAGGTTTCCTCGAAGATAGGCTTAGGGATAGTTTCGTCTATATGTACGATATTTCTCCACTCATACCCCAATCTCCCGCTAATTTCCTCAAAATTTCTATAATCAACAGGTTTACCCGTCAGAAAGCTCTTGACGGTGGATAGGGAAATTTCTAATTCTTCAGCCAAAGCCTTCTGAGTCGGAAAGCCGTTGCGTCCTAAAGCCGATTTGACTTGTTCGATACACCCTGGAGAAACTTTGAGCGATCGCCCCATGATGCCTTTAGAGAAAATTACTAATTTAGATTATAGGTTCGATCTCAACTACAAGTCAACTCGCTCAACCTTTTTGCTCAACCCTGAACTCACGTTAAATTTAGAGAACGATGGTCGATCGTCCTCTGATGATTCTTCCAAGATCGCTCGTCGTTGGGAGATGATTCAAGATAGTTGGCGTTAAGCTCGTTTTAGTTCTAACGCAACTTTTGGATTCATCATCACCAGCGCTTTAGTCAATATTTTAGGCATCGGACTGTTGTTTTCTGGAAAAGTCACAGAAGGCTCAGTTGCCACCGCTGGCGGATTAACATCAAATATTGTGAGCGTTGGGTTACTCAAGTTTACAAAAGAAACGAACGACAGACTCGATCGCCTAGCCAAAGAATTCAAAGACGACAATTAAACAAAAATAGTTAAAGTAGGGTGCGCCTTCCGCACCTGACAAATTCAACTAACACGCACCTGACAAATTCAAGTTAAATTATGCAAAAATTTATCAAAAGTTGCCCGATCGCACATAGCACCTTGAGCACCCACTTTAGTCGTGCACAGAGCGCCCGCTGCTGCGCCCCACCGCACCGCCTCCGACAAGGACAGACCGGCATCTAATGCAGAGGCTAACCCGCCGTTAAAAGCATCGCCAGCAGCCACAGTGTCGATCGCCTCCACAGCAAAAGCCGGTACAAAAAAGGTTTCATCCGCCGTAACAGCAACAGCCCCGCGATCGCCCAACTTGACAATAACATTCTTGACCCCACGATCCTGCAAGTGTTTGGCAGCTACAATCGCTGTTTCGGTGTCATTCACCCGAAAACCGACTAACTGGCCCGCTTCCACTTCATTCGGCGTGATAATGTCAATTAGCGGATAAAGTTCGATCGGCAAATCCGCCCTAGCCGGTGCTGGATCGAGAATAACTCGCACCCCGGCTTGACGAGCAGCTTTCGCAGCTTTTTGGACAATTTCCAGGGGAATTTCTAACTGTAACAGCAAAGATGTAGCTGCTGTTAAAAGTTTTTTGAGACGTTCTATCTCGGCTTCACCGACATTGTTATTCGCGCCCGGAATCACAATAATATTATTTTGACCTGTCTCGTCTACCGCGATAATTGCCACTCCTGAATGAGTGTTTTGGTCTATTAATACATTGTCGGTACTTAAACCATAAGATTGTAAATTTGTCAATAATTCTTCAGCAAATTTATCGTTGCCGACGCGACCGATGATGTGGGTGGAAGTGCCGAGACGGGCGGCGGCGACGGCTTGATTTGCTCCTTTGCCACCGCCGGCCGTGAAAAAATTGCTACCGATGATAGTTTCGCCTGGTTGCGGCAACCGGGGAGTTTTTGCTGCTAGGTCGATGTTGATACTACCGAATACGATAATGGTCATAATTTAAATTGGGAATTGGGCATTGGGCATGGGGCATTGGGCATGGGGCATGGGGCATTATAGAATTGGGAATTGGTAATGGGTAGCAACTCGCAAATAACCCATAACGAATAGACATCTCCCATAATTATCGTGGAACAGGCAGGATGCCTGTTCAAAATCTGCTTTTTAGGAGAAGTCTAATAACAACAAATAACAAATAACAACAGCCAACAGCTAACAGTCAACACCCAACAGTCAACAGCCAACAACCAACAGTTAACAACCAACGGCCATCAAACGTGCTAGAACAGTTATGGTCTCCACCGGTCAATTCAATGGCTGCAATTACTCTCGATCGCAATCCCTGTGTCCTGCTAGTTGAAACAGACGAAGTTCTCGCCGGCCACTTGAGTCTCGACTTAAAATCCTCCGGCTACGAACCGGTAGTGGCTTCTAATACCGCCACTGGCCAACATTTAGCTCATGAATTGCAGCCAGCTTTGATTGTAATCGATCGCATACTTGGCGCTGAGTCGGGGCTGTCACTGTGTTCTCACCTCAGAAGTATTGGCAATCGGGTGCCGGTGCTGCTATTGGTCGGTCGTGATACAGTTGACGATCGCGTAGCTTGTCTGGAAGCTGGCGCGGATGATTATTTTCTCAAACCTTACCGCACTGAGGAGTTTTTGCAGTTGGTGCGCTTGTATTTGCAGCCGGATAACAGCAGCAACGAACAATTGAGGTTTGGCGATTTAGTTTTGGATTTAGCCTCTAGGCGGGCCCTACGCAATGGACGGGCGATCGACCTGACGATGAAGGAATATGAGCTGCTAAAGTATTTGATGGAACATCCCCGCGAGGTTTTGACTCGGGAACAAATTCTGGAAAATGTTTGGGGTTACGACTTTTTGGGTGAGTCGAATGTGATTGAGGTTTATATCCGCTATCTGCGGCTCAAGATTGAAGATGAGGGCGAAAAGCGTTTGATTCAGACGGTGCGCGGTGTTGGCTATGTGATGCGGGAAGCTTGAAGAAGTCATTAGTCATCAGTCATTAGTCATTAGTCATTAGTCAGTTGTCAGTTGTCAGTTGTCATCACTCAACGCAGTCAACAGTCAACAGTCAACAGTCAACAGTCAACAATCTAAAATCATTATGAATTATTTAACTAATTTGCTCGGTATTGGAGTAAGTATATTTTTGCTGGGATGTTCGCCGACTTTACCGATCGCGAATGCTGGTGCTACTGGTATTTTGGCCTCGCAGTCTCCGACGGCGACAACATCGGGTCAAGTGCTGCCTGTTTCTGCTAGAGCTCGGATAGGCGATCGCCCAATCGAACTCGAAGTGGCGAAAACACCGGAACAGCAGGCTATGGGTTTAATGTACAGAACTTCTTTGCCGGATGACAGAGGAATGCTGTTTGAGTTTAAACCGGCGCGGCGGGTCAATTTTTGGATGAAAAATTGCAAGATTTCTCTGGATATGATTTTTCTGCGAGATGGGGTGGTTGAGGCGATACAAGTTTCTGCACCTCCTTGTACTGAAGATCCTTGTCCTACCTACGGGCCCGATACTGTTGTCGATCGAGTTATTGAACTCCGGGGCGGGCGAGCTGCTGAACTCGGTGTCAAAAAGGGCGATCGTATTGAAATCGAGTTTTTCCAGTAAAACTTCGGACTGTTTCAGTAAAACCTGCAGACAGAGATAATCCCCCGGTTTCCATCGCCCAGAGAGCCCTCTGCCTTCGGACTACCCAAGAAAATTTAGAAACTTTACAAAAATTGATAAAATCTATTAGAATATTAATGTAACATTCAGTACAAACACCGAAAGATTTGCTACGATGTCGATCTCAGTCAGTCAGGACTTGAGCTTGTTTCCGGAAGCTGTAGATTCTTGGTCGCAGGTATGAGACGAGTCAGCGACTCGTTACCAATCCTGAGAGACGATACTCAGCCTCAAGGTGTAGCAACACGAAAAGAAATTCTCTGGAAGTTCTGGCGATCGAGCTAAATCTACTAAACCTATCTAAAGTAATATGCTACGAGCCAAGTTAATTGGCTGTAATTGGCAAACTTAACTTCTGGTAGCAGTTTCAGGTTTGATCGAAATATCTAACTAATTTTGCCGAAGTAGTTTTGCGGATTCTGCATTTCGGCAGATGAAGTTAAACTCTGAACTTGGTTTAGTAGTTTTAGGTAGCAGAATTTATTCTGATTCGCGCTGCAGAGATGCCGAGGTATTCAGTTTAGGTTCGATCGCGATTACCAGTCGATCGGGCAGACATCAGCCAAATTGCAAAACCTTTCACTTTTTGGGAAAGGTTAGCTTGTGCGCTCGCACTCAGCATTACGTTTGGCAGTTCAACCGCTAATAGCGTTTTAAAACCTATCGACGGTAACAAGACAAATTTAAAACTGGCTTATTACTCATCAAAAACATCAGGTTCACATCAGAAAATGGTGTCCTATACTTAGAGGTGAAATCACATGGCACCCGCTACATACACTAGATTAATTCGATTTTTACAAGAAGATTTGGCAATTTCTCCCGCGTCAATTGCTGTCGCCGAACGTGGCGGTGACAAACAGCGCCAGCGCGATAAAGACCCGAATTCCTTGCCGATGGTTCTGTGGCAATACGGTTTAGTCACTCTCGAACAGTTGGATAAAATCTTTGATTGGTTATCCGAAGCATACTAAAAGGATTTTAGATTTTAGAGAGTATCAAAAATCCAAAATCTAAAATCCTTTAACAACTGAGATTAGGATTCAGCCAAGAATTTGGCAGCAGCGGCAACGCCGGCACCAGGAGTGTAGCCTTCATGACCCAATTCGCTCAGCACGACTTCTAAAGAGGAAATTGCTGCTAGAATATCGCGATCGCACACAAAGCCCAAATGACCGATTCGGAAGATTTTACCTTTCAAATGGTCTTGTCCGTCGGCGAGAGCAATGTCAAATCTCTTTCTCATCAAAGTCCGCACTTTTTGAGCATCTACGGATTCTGGCGGCATAACCGAAGTAATCGCAGGGCTGGCGGCATCATCAGCCGCAAACAACGGCAAACCTAAAGCTTTTACAGCAGCGCGAGTAGTTGTCATTAAGCGTTTGTGCCGCGCGAAAACATTTTCCAACCCTTCTGTTTTCATCATCTGCAGCGATGCTTGCAGGGCAAAAAACATATTGACAGGGGGAGTAAAAGGAGTGGTATTTTTGGCAGCGTCTTTGCTATATTTGCCCAAATCCAAATAATAGCGGGGCAGTTTTGCAGTTTTGTAAGCTTCCCAAGCTTTCGGACTGACGGCCACAAAACCCAAACCTGGAGGAATCATGTAAGCTTTCTGAGAACCCGAAGCAATGACATCGATGCCCCAAGCGTCCATCGGAATATTGACAGCGCCTAAGCTAGTGACAGCATCGACCATAATTAAAGCTTCACCGTGGGCTTTAACGTGGCGGTTGATGGTTTCGAGGTCGTTGAGGACGCCGGTGGAGGTTTCCGAGTGCGTGATGATGACAGCTTTGATTTGCTTCTCTGTATCTGCTTCGAGTTTTTCGCGGAAGTTTTCGGGGTCTAAAGGTTGGCCCCACTCGGCTTTAATAATTTCGGCGTTTAAACCGTAAGCTTCGGCGACTTCAGCCCAACGTTCACCAAATTTGCCGTTAGTACCGACTAAAACTCGATCGCCCGCACTCAAGAAATTAATGATCCCAGCTTCCATCGCCCCGGTACCAGAAACCGTTAAACTCAGCACGTCACTTTTTGTTTGGTGCAGCCATTTGAGGTTTTCGGTACATTCTGCAAAAATCGCGTCAAATTCCTTGCTGCGGTGGCCCATCGGGTGTTTTGCCATCGCTAACAATGCCGCTTCAGGCACCGGCGTCGGGCCCGGAATCATCAGCATTAATTTGTTGTCCATGATATTGTCCTAAGTTTTTCTGTGGGAGTTATATAGAATAAATCAAATACGATACGTCACGTCGCGTCGATACTCTAAGTTTTTTAACTTTTAACTCCCTTGTGGTTAATTTCATTTAGAGCCCAGCGATGTTCTACCGCTAAGTTCGATCGCTCGCAGCTTTGTTCTAATTGCTTTTGAATGGCAAGGGCTTTACGCAGTGTAATAATAAGTTGGTGAACTTGTTGCTGCTGCGGCGATTGTGGACTGACAGCAAACATCGTTTTGCGTTCTAACAATTGAAGTAGCAATTCATAATGAATGTACGAAGGAAGGGGGATTGGCTCCATGAAAGCTAACATACCTCAGCGAACCGATACCCCATTGCAATTGCATGAGGCATCACGGTGAACATTAGATGCCCGATTTTTTATTTGTTTTCTAACCGTCCAATAAACCCTGCTTTGCCGATCGAATATTCGGGGCTGGGTGCGTTGGACACGCTAAATCTTGCGATCGACAGGCTTACAGAATAGATTTAATTGCTTTCTGGCAAAATATTTCTATGCAATATAGCTTTCAGTGCTATTTCTTTTTTACAGTAGCGCTTGAGTCGATGCAGGCTAGAAATTCTCATTATTTACCTACCTAATCATTTTTTATCAGAATTAAGGGTGGTTTGTCAAGCGGTCTCGCCTTTCACAGGCTGGGAGGGCGATCGACAAGGGAGGCTAAAGCCGCACCCGGATCGGGCTGCTTGACCAGAGATTCGCCGATGAGGACGGCTTCTGCTCCGGCGCTGGCAAGTTTAGCTAGGTCGTCGGGAGTGTGGATTCCTGACTCGCTGACGATGAGGATGCCTTTTGCTTGGATTTCGGTTTGTCGATCGGCTAATAGTTGACCGGTAGTTTCTAGGCTGACGGAAAAGTCTTCTAGGTTGCGGTTGTTGATGCCGATTAGGTTGACGCCTTGTAGGGTTAATACTCGATCGAGTTCTTCGAGAGTGTGAACTTCTATTAAAGCTGTCATGCCCAATGTCTTGACAATTTTTACAAAGTATTGTAAGTCTTTGTCAGATAGAATGGCTGCGATTAACAATACAGCATCGGCGCCGTGAATCCGGGCGAGATAGATTTGGTAGGGATAGATAATAAACTCTTTGCAAAGTAAGGGTAAATCGACGGCGGCACGGATTTTAGCGAGGTTGTCGAAGCTGCCTTGAAAGAACTTTTCATCGGTGAGTACGGAGATGCAACTGGCGCCGTTTTGTTCGTAAGCTAGGGCGATCGCCACTGGGTCGAAATCTTCGCGAATTACGCCTTTGCTGGGGGAAGCTTTTTTAACTTCGGCGATGATAGCGGGTGTGGTTTTGCCGTTTTTAAGGGCGGCAAGAAAGTCGCGGATGGGCGGTGCAAAGGGGAGTTTTTTGTGAAGATCGGCTAATGGGGTGCGATCGCGCTTTTGGGCCACTTCAGCTTCTTTTTCCCAGACGATTTCTTCGAGGATGTGCTGGGGTTCGGCGTCGGGTACGGCGATTTGGTAGCTGAGGTAGAGTACGGAGACGGATGTGCTGGGGGGACGACGGCGGATTTGAAGCATGATAGGGGGATAAACAGTTGACAGTTGACAGTTGACAGTTGACAGCGAGGTTTTTAGGCTGGGGATTTATACCTTACCGCGATCGCAACAAGTTTCAACCTATTATATAATGGTTACAGTAAATCCTCCTAGCCTGAGAGCTAATGCGTGCCAGCTAAAGATATTTATCACGATACAGTTAAGCGTGCCTTGCAAAAGGATGGGTGGACAATTACTCACGATCCATTTTCCATGCAAATTGGTCGCAAGCGTTTATCTGCTGACTTGGGTGCAGAACGTCTAATTAATGCTGAAAAAGACACCCAAAAAATAGTTGTTGAGGTCAAGAGTTTTGTAGGACGATCGGATGTAAAAGATTTGGAACAGGCTTTGGGACAGTACGTTCTTTACCACCAAGTGCTTAATGAAATGCAGAGCGATAGAAAACTCTATCTTGCTATTTCTAAGCCTGCTTTTAAGAGCGTATTTACCATAGAACTAGGGCAAGTGTTATTAAAAAATCAAATTGTTAAACTGATTGTTTTTGATGTAAAAAGTGAGGAAATACTTCAATGGATACCCGATTGAGATACCAAGAAATTATCAAAAGTATACTTCAGGAACACGCTAAATACCGCAATACTATACCTGACGGCTATCATTCTCAACTGTTATTTGATGATGAACGAGGAGGATATTTAGTTTTGGATATAGGTTGGAATGATGACAATTACCTTCACGCCACACCAATCCACATCAATTTAATCGGCGATAAAATCTGGATTCAATATGATGATACCGAAGAAGGAGTGGCGACGGATTTACTGGCCGCCGGTGTTCCTAAAGAAGATATTGTACTCGGTTTTAGGCATCCTCAAGTGCGGCAGTACACTGAATTTGGAACTGGTTTGAGTGAGAAAGATGAAGAAATTGTTGCTGAATCTGCTGCTGTGCGATCGGCCTAAGTAGAGTACGGAGACGGATGTGCTGGGGGGACGGCAACGGATTTGCAGCATGATAGGGGGATAAAGGGCGATCGTAACAAGTTTCTATTATATAAGGTCGATCGCCCTTTTCAATTTATGATAAAATGCGATTAACTAAGTATTCGGAGATAAACCGATGCAATTAGAAGACTATTTTGAATTTCTCGACCCCGATGACATCCGCATCAAAGGACATCGGATCGGCATTGACGATGTAATTAAATATTACTTGGATGGATATTCGCCCGACCAAATTCTGGAAGAATTACCAAGTTTGAATTTAGAGAAAATTTACGCGACGCTAACTTATTATCTGCAAAATCGGAGGCAGATGGATGCTTATATGTTGCGGCTGGCGAAGTGGCGGGAAGAACGCTATCAGGAATGGTTGGCTAAGGAACCTTCTGATGTAGTAAAGCGTGTAAGAGCAATCAAAGCACAGCGAGAACAGGAGTTACTTCTACTCAAGTGAAAATTCGTTTTTTACTCGATGAAAATTTGCCGCCTAAGCTTAAAAGTGCTGTTTTAAAACTCCAGCCGGAGATAGATATTTTGCGAGTGGGCGACGCCAATGCACCGCCATTAGGAACCCTCGATCCAGAAATCATCAGCTATTTGGAATCATCGCAAAGGCTATTGGTAACGGATAACCGCAAAAGTATTCCCGGACATTTGGAGGAATATTGGGCGACGGGAGGACAAATTTGGGGACTGTTTTGGGTGCGTCCAAGTGCAAGTCTAGGCAGATGGGCAGAAGAAATTGTGATAGTTTGGGAGACTTCGGAAGCTGAAGAATGGATTGATAAATTGGATTGGATTCCATTATAAAAGATTGTTGAAAAAGTGCGTGAAGCGTAGCTATCCTGTAGGGAATCGCACATTTTGCGGCTAAAATCCCTTCGCTAACCCGCAAGTCCGCCGGGGGTTGAAAACCCCCGTCTCATAGCACAAGTCCTCTAAAAGAGGACTGAAAAGCCAATTCAGTAAACAAAGGTCGATCGCGCATTCCCAAATTTTACCAAAAGGTCGATCGCACATTTCTAAGTTCAAGATAATTCACTTGACGACAATATAATTTTTTATTACTCACCGTTGGGGCGGGAATAGTTGGTTTTGACATACTCTTTTAGTATCGGGCAAAGGGTAAAAAATGTGCGATCGCCCTCCGGGATTTTTTCAACTAATGAACGCCGTCCCAAGGATTGCATAACTTTCAAAAATGGCGATCGAGATAATTGCAGATTCTCTGGCACTTTTGAGAGGGAAACTGGCGCGGTTTCACTCGCTAGCCATGACATTACCTGTTTTTCTGACTCGGATAAGCGATTAAATGGCTGATGCAGTAAAGATTCTAAATCACCTAAAAATAGTGTATCATCAGACAAAAATTCCGATAGGCTGCAGTTAAACAAATCTTGAATCATTGTAGCCACTATTTTTAACCACAAGGGATTGCCTCTGTATTGTTCAATTAGTTCTGAAAATTTTGCATCTTCAGTTAAACCTTTTTCTCTAAGGATTTCCCCCGCTTCAGCACCTAAACCATTCAGTTGTAATGAGCGAATTGGCTGATTTTTGCCTTCTAATGCGGCGATTTCTCTAGGCTTTTCCGCACCTATCAGGATTAAACAACTATTGTGAGATAATTCTCCTACCTGTCTGAAGAGTGTGCCGTAATCTTCATATCCAGGTTTGTAAATACCAGCGAGTTGTCCGCTGCTATTTACCATTTGTACGTCATTGAGTATCAGCAGACAGCGGTATTTTTGCAAGTAGTTCAGTAGGGGCAATCCCCCCGTGGTTGCCCCTTCTTCTGGGGAGGGGGCGGGCACGGGGGCACCGCCCCTACCGAAGGCGGGCACGCCGTCGGCATTTGGGGCGGGCACGGGGGCGCCGCCCCTACAGAAGAATTGAATTATATTTGTTTGAAGTATTGACAGGGGTGGAGATGTGGCGAGACTTCGCCAGATGACGAAATCAAATTCATGTTTGATTTGTTCTACTAGGTGTACGGCGAGTGCGGTTTTGCCAATTCCTACTATGCCGTGTATAGCGAGTAGGCGGGTGTTTTCGTGGAGAATCCACTGTTTGAGGGTGGTGAGTTCGGATGTGCGATCGTAAAAGGTGAAGATTTTGGGTGCGTCGCTTAAGTCTATATGGGGTCGTTTGGGGGTTTGTTGGGTGTCTTGGAGAGAGGTAGGCGATCGATTCTTCATAACTTCTTCTGATTGTTGTATGTTACCATTGCAAAAATTAACATTCCTAACATTTGTAAATTCTGTTGTAAAAGTTGATGAACTAATAGATAAATAAGATTTTTGTAATGTACGTCGAAAATTAGACTTATTAACTTCTTGACCTAAAGCATTTGAGATAATTTGCCATAATTCCGATGCGACATTTCTTACATGGCCTTCTGTACAATGTTCTTCTTCTGCAATCTCGCTATATTTCTGACCATCCCAGGTTCCTTTCAAAATAGTCTCTTGCAGACGATCTATATGTTTACCCGTCTCCGCAAAAAATAGACTATCTGTAAACTGCAATATATCTTTTACGTCCATTGCTTTGATTTGTCAATGATTTATATCATATTATCACAAATATCTGACATTTGATGACATTAGCAATAGTAGATGACATTGGCTGATATTTGGGCTGAATAAATTAGTTACTTATTCTGACATATTGTAATTGGCATTTCTAACAGCTTAGTTGAATAATATTAATAGAAAGTGTTCAAAGGTTAATTATTTAAATAGGAGACCATAATTGATGATAAAACCAGCGCAACTTAGTAAAATAGCGATGGCTGCCTTAGTTGGTAGTGTAGTTCTTTTTTCTCACACTCAGCCAGCCGATGCAGCCTGGTTTAGACATGACACCTGGCTGGGTCAACTTTCGGAAAATGACAATGCTGCTTATTGGCGAGCCCAGGGCCAATGGTCTAGAAACTTTCAACCTCCCAATCGGAATCAGCTTTGTCAATGGAGGTATGGTAATAACAATGTATGGGGCAAGGGTGTTGGTTGGGGTCAGAACTTTTACAAAACAAATTGTTATCGTTGGCGATGGTTTTGGCAGTAATTGTACCGTCATCTTGTTGTGGCTCACATTCTTATATTTGTTAGTTAGGCAGGATATACACCAATATCCATAAGGCACCAAGATTTTCTACTAAGAACATAGGCTTTCAGTAGGAAGTCTTTGTGCCTAGTTAATGTGACTGTTTAATTAGGGTAAAATGGAATATATATTAAGGATATTTAATCGGTTTTCTCGCAAGCAAAACTCAGGCTTCACCCTTGTAGAGTTGTTAGTGGTTATCATCATTATAGGTATTCTCGCTACTATCTCTCTGGGCACGATGTTTAATTTCATCAAGAAAGCTAAACAAGTAGAGGGGATTACTTACGTTAATACTTGTCAAAAAAAACAACTAGCTTACTATGCTGAAAACAATCAGTTTACAGAGTCCCTAGAACTACTAGGATTGCCAAAGGAAAGTAACAATTATATGTTCAAAGTAGATATATTCTCTCCCACAAAGCCTGAAGACGGTAATGAAACATTAGCTTGTTGTATGGCTGGGGAAAAGGGAGGCGGTAGCGATATGGTGTTTATGTGTGCATCATCTGGTGGCTAAAGTGCTTGTAATATAATAGGAGCGATCGCCCTTTCCTTACTCAGAGTGCGATATTTGGTATAATCAAAAAATTCCGATCGCAGACAGCCAAATGGAATATCTCCCCAATAACTGGGGGGATATTCAGCCAGACATCATATATCAAACGCTGGCTGATATGCTAGTATCTTTTAGTAAAAAGCAAATCCGCCTCGGCAAGAGATACGATCAAAACAATAAACATCTTAAAGCCATTCAAAATGGTAGAGTACCGCCTGATGGTAGTATAGGTCTTATTCCTTCAGAAGAAGAAGGATACGATCTCAAATCTAAGGTGTTAGGAGAAGGCGGAGATTACCGCTATCATGCAAAGTTTATTGAGGGAATTTTACACTTTTCAGGTGTCAAGACAAGTCATTAAGGGAGAATTAAGCTGATGAATGCAGTAACTGTGACAAATCACCAAATTTGGGATGAACTTGCTCAACTCTTAGCACCGATCGCCCTGAATCACCTCATCATAAAACATTTAGAATCCTGTAATTACAAAATACGCGGTTATTGGGATAGTAATAAGTTTTATGAAGAGATAGCTTTCATTCATCCAATCTGTGCTGAGTTGATCGGTCGCTCGATAGGGACAAATATTATCAACAAGCATTCCACTTCTCACTGGATTAAACTTAAATTTTTACTCAAAGCCGATTTATCTGGTGGCGAAAACAACCTGGTTAGCGATGATGGGGATGATGAAATTGGCGAACTGACTCTGATTTTAGATACCAATCTAAAAGTGATTGATGAAAACTGGTCGATCGATCTCGAATCCCCTTTTGTGGTTGCCAAAATTCAGCCAGATTTGCAGCATTCTGCCTAAAGTGCGTAAACCGTAGCTATCCCGTAGGGAATCGCACTCTCACTTAAATCTTAACCGCTTGCTGCGATTGAATTTCCATCGCCTGCAACGCTCTCAATGCAGCCTCAACTACCTTTGTCCACTCACAAGATTTAATATACTCCTCATCAGAAACTCCTGTCCCCAACGCCTCAAATACTAAGTCTATAGCCTGACAAACTGCTGACATCAAACGGGCTTCTTTTTCATCTTCAATAATTGCTCCAATTGCCAGATATGGGTTTTCTGCCAACACAGTATCGTCGTAAAGAAAATGAACCACCTCATCAAAACAGTCGTACTTAATTTCTGGCGGATAATCTCTTTCTAACCAAACTTTATGTTGATATTCTCTATCTGCCAAACTGCGGAGAGTTTCTAATAACTCCTCTCTCATTTTCGGATACTTTACCATACAACTTTCTCCTTTACTAAGGTGCGTACCAGGTTGACCATTGCAACCATTCATCTAAAGGGATGTGGGCTTCTGTGGGATTATTTTTGATGCTACCTGCGATCGGCTGACCATGTTTACCGATAACTTGACCGTCTTTTCTAAGAATAACGTGGTCTACCTGCTGAGAAGGAAAACTGCTATCTGCATCCCCTTTGTCAATCCTTACACCATTTCCCTGATTTGTTGGATATTGCCACCGCCAACCTGGTTTCTTTTTGTTTGGCTGTGCATCGCCCCAGGATTCGGGTATTTTCTGGCTGGCTGCTTCTGGAAATGTCCAATCTTGACTTGAAATCACCTCGCACCTGGTTTATGCTTAATCCTGTTCCTAGACACCAATTTTAGCACAGAGGATATATCGCCCTCCAATCATTTACAACAAAAAATATGAACATCAACGATAAGCTTAAAAACATACTGATGCAATTACGATCGCACTTCGAGCAACTTTACGACAGCCGCCTTGTCACAATGGTGCTCTACGGTTCCCAAGCCAGAGGCGATGCACGCCCCGACTCTGACATTGATATTTTAGTCGTCCTCAAAGGGCAAGTAAACCCAGGCGAAGAAATTAAAAGAACCAGTCACATTCGAGCCGATTTGTCGCTCCAAAATGATGAAGTCATTAGCTGTCTGTTTATGGACGAACAGCGATTTATACATTACAACGGGCCTTTATTGAGGAACATTCGCAAAGAGGGAATAGCTTTACGATCGGCACTCTACCGCCGCCTTAAATACGCGTAATTCCCTACGGGATAGCTACGCCGCGCGTACTTTCATCTATTTTAGCTTCCTCTGCCATCAAAGCAAAATCGTGCAGATTTTTCATCGCAAAATATCCACCTACTTTGAGCAAATCACCCGTGCAAGTGACAGGAATTCTCTCCTGATAAGCTTTCAGTGCTAAATTACAATCAATTTCTGCGATCTCAAGATAGATTTTCCGCAGCTTGTTCACCACAAACCCCATCATCACCACCTTAGCGATTTCTGCCCCATCTTCGCGATCGACTTTCACAACAAATCCCTGAATCTCAGTATTGTCTAACGAAGTAATTAAATCGCTTAAAATCTCTAATTGAGAACTATTTTCTGACACTTCCAGCGTCTTGATAGCATCTCCCATCCGAGCTGGATAATCCGCAAACTCCCTTGTCAAAGGTAGCCCGATATCAAACACATCTCCTGCATCATTTGTTTTGACCCAAATCGCTCCTTTATTGTCGTAAATTCGGCTGTGTTCGTGCCAGCCATTTTTTTGTAAATATGCTATAATTACATTCACATCTAAACTTTTGAAAACTTCCAAATCCCGTACAGTTACTTTCATGGGAAACCTCCTTTGCTAATACGCTGCATAATTGACTCAAGAGCCTGTGGAGTAAAGTGATTCCTGCGGGGCAATTCAACAGTAATGCGATTTGTATTTCTAGTTTCAGGCATTCCCCGCAGCGATACCCAATAGGCACAATGTCTAAGCAACATTTCCTGTTCTGACTGTTGTATCCATTCCCCTATATTTTCCGGTACTAAAACGACAACCAGCATGCGGGGAATAAAGGCAGTTACTCTCAAGTCGTTGTAATTTTTGACATTGAGCGGATATCGCACAGATTGAGCATCGAGTACATCTCTTGAAGTACATTTTAACTGCAATTCGAGGCGGTGCGGTTGCATTGGATCGCTGCCGATCGCCTTGATACAGAGATCCACGCTATCATAATCATTCTCAGGTTGATCTACAGAACAGCCGGCGACTGCCGCCACAGCACGGACATAAGCCTTGCTAAATAATTCTTTGCGTTGATTCAGTTCCATTTAAACACAATTCTCAAAAACGGGCGGCCACGATCGCACATTGGTGTCAACAAACAGGTCAAACATAGTACCAGTCTTTTGTTGCTCCGATAGGCTTTCGATCCCCCCTAGCCCCCCTTAACAAGGGGGGGACAAGAGCATTCAAGCCCCTTTTAAAAAGGGGTGAAATGGATTTCAAAGTCCCCCTTCTTAAGGGGGATTTAGGGGGATCTAGACTGGAATACAAACGAGTTTTCTCAAGGGTTTAGACTTAAGTTGACACTAATCGAGACACCGCCCCTACAAATTAATGACTACCCGCTCCAGCCGCCCGTTTAAACGCCTCATCCAACACTTCCGAAAGCGTCGGGTGCGTGTGAACTCGGAATGCTAAAGTATTAACAGAATCGCGCTGGGCGATCGCATTTGCCGCCTCCTGAATCAAATCCGCAGCGTGCAAACCGAAAATGTGAACTCCCAACAACTCCCCAGTATCTTTCCGGTAAATCACCTTAGCCATACCGTCAGTTTCACCCTCCGCAATAGCCTTAGAATTTCCCTTAAAATAACTCTTGACAGAACCGACCTCAAACCCTTCAGTTTTTCCTAACTCTTTGGCCGCAGGTTCAGTCATCCCCACATAGCTAATTTCCGGGTGAGTAAACGCCGCCGCCGGGATACTCAAATAGTCAACTTCGCGGGCACGGCCACAAATATTTTCTACTGCGGCAATTCCCTGAGCAGACGCAGAATGCGCTAACATCATCTTGCCATTAACATCGCCGATCGCCCACAAATTTTGCACCGGTTCTCCCGCCGCCAAAACCTGCATCTTATCGTTAACTGGGATATAACCGCGCATGGTTTCCACCCCAACAGTTTCTAACCCCAAATTCTTGCTCACAGGAACCCGACCAGTTGCTACCAAACAAGCATCAACTTCCAAAACTTCGACAACTTCCTTAGTTTTGAAATCAGCTAATTCAATAATCACCGGCGAACCAGGAGTAATCTTCTTCGCCAACAACCCAACTTTTGTTTCAATATCGCGGGGTGCAATTAACACTCGTTCTGCCAACTTAGCAATATCCGGGTCAAAAGTCGGCATCAATTGATCTAGAGCTTCAATCATCGTAATTTCGCAGCCCAGGGCTGTGTAAATATCCGAAAACTCCAAACCGATATAACCGCTGCCAATAATTGCGATCCACTTCGGCAGCGATTCCAACCTGACAGCATCATCGCTGGTAAAAACAGTTTTGCCATCAATTTCTATCCCTGGGGGGACGAAGGGAATCGAACCTGGAGCGAGAATAATATCCTTGGCGGTAATAGTTTTCTCGCCTTTATCGGTTTCCACGGTAATTTTTTGAGCACTGGCAATTTTGCCCCAACCTTGGATGACATCCACGTTCAAACGTTTGAGGCTGTTGGTCAAGTCGCCGCGAAGTTTGCTAACAATAGTATTAGCGTGATTGGCGATCGCCCCGCGATCGAAATCCACACTGCCCAATTGAATGCCCAAAGTCTTTAGGTGGTGGGCATTCCGCAAATCTCGCACTCGCCCGGAAGCCGCCAACAGCGCCTTAGAGGGAATGCAGCCGCGGTTGACGCAAGTCCCCCCCATGTCGCCCGCTTCGATAATTGCCACTTTCAGCCCGCAGCTAACCGCGTGTATGGCCGCGCCGTGTCCGCCCACGCCAGCGCCGATAATTGCTAAATCGTAATCAAATCCCTGAGTCACCTTAAAATCTCCTAATGCCTTTGAAATCTTAGAACTCAAGCAAAAAACACCGTCTCTGGGTCCTTTCGGGGTGGCGCGTTGCCATCGCAACCCTTGAACAGCGGTAATAGTTGCATAAGTCCTGTCTCCTTATTCTCGACTAGACTAGGGTTAATTAGACAACGAAAGAGCCGTAACTGAGATTTTTTCAGGGTCAAGGATTTTGAGCTGGGTCTGCACCAAGTCTCAAATCACTCAGTAGGCGGGTGTAGAGTTAAATATAGTTTGAAGGCTGACAATGCCCGTAGCAGGTTTTATATGGGGCAGCAAGTTCAGCCACAGGCATTCCCATCGCCCGGTTAAATTCTGTCCTCCTGCTTGTTTTAGTCGGTTTTCATGTCTAATATCTGCACGCGCCGGGGCGGACAGAGTTTGTTGGCAAATTTTAGACCCTATGGAGTGGCTTATGACGGATGACGACGACCAGAAAGATTTACGCCGGGCCTCGGCTCAATCATTTTTTGAGTCCCTGGATGAATTGTTCGATTCTATAGAATCGAACAGCACTCAAGCTGCACAACCTAAATCTCCACCGCCTCCGGCTAAGCCTTCGAGTCAGTCTTCGAGTTTGCCGAAGAAGACTAGACCTGCGAAAATTAATTTGTCGGATTTTGAAGATGCGATCGCCGATTTGGAACAGTTTATCCAGAAAAAACACTCCAAACGCCCGGAATCCAATCAATAGGACGATGACACATTTTCAAGTAATGACTGTTGACTGTTGACAAGCGAATTTCAAAGGTGGTACCCGCCACGTGATTGATCCGTGGAATCAATCCAAAATCTAAAATCTAAAATCCTCAAGCCCCCGCATTTATCCGTGGGGTCGCCTCTAAAATCTAAAATCTAAAATCTAAAATCGATTGACTGTTGACTGTTGACTGTTGACAAGCGAAAAATTTTAGATTAATGTTTACCCTCCCAGATGAATCTGTGGAGTCAATTTTTAATGTCAAATTCGGTAGCATACGAATTATTCATCTCTCTGTTCTCTGACTCTGTGTTCTCTGTGCTCTCTGCGGTTTAATCATTCCAAATGCCACCGGAATTGATATCAATCTCAAATCTAAAATCTCAAATATAATAGCCTAGAAATGATTCATCTCTCTATTCTCTGACTCTGTGTTCTCTGTGTTCTCTGCGGTTTAATCATTCCAAATGCCACCGGAATTGATATCAATCTCAAATCTAAAATCTCAAATCTCAAATCTCAAATATAATAGCCTAGAAATGATTCATCTCTCTATTCTCTGACTCTGTGTTCTCTGTGTTCTCTGCGGTT
>NZ_JAUBTT010000019.1:0-19056 GCF_036705125.1 Microcoleus sp. B7-D4 | reverse complement strand
TAATCATTCCAAATGCCACCGGAATTGATATCAATCTCAAATCTCAAAGCGGCTGGCTGTTAACAGTGCTTTCGGCTTAACCTGCTTAGGTTGCACCTACAAAACATTCACATTTGCGTGAGGATTGCTTTACAAGAATCAAGCCAGAGCAATTATCTCAATTTACTATTAATAGCCTTATTGTTAGGCTTTGAGTGCTGCGGTAATTGCCTCGATCGCACTTCGATCGCCCGATCGCCGATCGCACTCACAGGCAACTCCCATTCATCAATATCAATATCATTGCGGAACTTCACCGGAATATCAGCACCGTTAATAATCGCTCCCAACAGCCGCGGCCCAGATTTATGCGACTCCTCCTCCTCAGATTCCAGCAACTGATCTGCAGCCTCAGACAACATACTAGACAAAGTGTAACCAGGCCGCGCCACCAAAATCATACCGTCCGTGTACGGTTCCAGCGTCAGCGCGTCGTTGCACTCGCTCAAAGCCGGAGAATCCACAACCACAAAATCAAAGCGGTTGCGAACATCCTCAAACAATCTCCGCATTTCGCTTGATTCTAGTACGGCGGAGGCTTGCCGCAAAAAGCCGGGACTCGGCACGACGTATAGGTTCTCTACCTCTGGAACCAAAAGAACGCACTCGCTAATATTGCCGTAATAGTGCAAAGGTTCCACAGTCGCCAGAGGATCAGCAGAAATTTTCAAAGATTCAACGTTAGAAGGCGATCGCAAATCTGCTTCAATTAACAAAGTCCGTTTACCCGATCGAGCCGATGCAATTGCCAAATTGTAAGCACTAAAACTTTTCCCCTCCAAAGGCGCCGCCGAAGTCAGCAACACCACCTTCACCGGTTTGTTCCCGATCCGGCGCAAATTAGTACGCAACCGCTCGTAAAATTCCAAATAGGGAGAATTTGCCTCCAAGGCGAGTGGCATTATTTCATCGCCGTAAGAATCAAACACCGTCACTTCAGGCAAAACTCCCAGTATCGGCACTTCTTTTTCCACCAATGCCGCCCGCACTTCTTCCCAACTATAAAACTTGCCGTTGAGCATCCCCAACAAAAATATCAAGCCCCCGCCCAGCAGGAATCCCACAAAGCCGCCCACCGCCAGCATCACGGGCAAACCTCTCTTGTTTGACTCAACGTCATCAGTTTGGGGCAATTGGGCTATTCTCAAACTCCCCGTTGTCTCAACTACCGCCGCCTCAGCATCTACCAAAGCCGACTGCATCTTGTCGTAGAGAGCTTTTTTGAACCCCACTTGCTGGGCTAACCGCGCTTGTTCTAACTGCTTGTTGGGGATTGTCGCGTGTTCCCGACGCAATAGCTGTTCAGTTTTCTCGATTCCTTGGAGTTGCTGTTGCACCGTATCCCGCTGCGTTTGCAAAGCAATCAAAGTTTGAGCTAACTGCTGTCTGGCCGGATCTAAAGAAGAGTCTACCCGAATTCGATCAGCACTTCTGAGCGGGGCCGCCACCCCGTTACCGCCGAGTACCTCAGATTGCCTCTGCTGCAACTGCTGCTCAAAAGCTTGTTTTTGTTTGAGCAATTCTACAATTTTCGGGTGTTCCTCCTGCAAGTCGCTGCGGAGAATTTTGAGCTGAGATTCGATCGAAAACAATTGCACTCGCAGTTGGGCAATAATTGGATCGGCAGAGAGTGCTTGAGCGACGTAAGCTTGCTCCACATTCAATCCCAAGCGATCCTGCAAACTATTAATTTGAGCTTCAATTCCTCCCAACTGCACGCGGAGTTGCCGCTGCTGCTGTTGGCTGCTGGTAATCGCTAGCGGCAAAGCACCGCTCTGAGCTGCTAAAATTGAAGTTCCTTCTCGTTTTTCGTAGGCTTCAAGTTTTGCTTCCGTGTCTCTGAGTTCCTGCGTTACTTTCGGCAAACGCTTGTTAATTTGGGCGATCGTGTCACGCAGTCTAGAAGTATTAATACTTTTGCTGTGTTCCACCATTTCGTACATCAGCGTCTTTACTACCGCTTCTGCTTTTTGGCGATCGCCATTTTTGTACAATACTTGAATCAAAGCGCTGGGGTCATTATTCTTACTGGGCATCTTGATCTGCACGTCTTTTACCAGCTTGTCCGTCAAAACTTCTATTTCTGTTCCCTCTTCTTTTTGGCTGATTTTTTTTTCTGCTTTTATGAGTTTTTTTGCTGCTGGTTCAACCACCATTTTATTCAGCAGCATATCTTTAGTTATTTCTTGTCCTTCCTGTTGAATTTTAGTAGTAGTAGATGAAAAAATCACGCTCGGTCTGTCGTAGGCCAGCGTACCTATTGCAACGTAAACTGGCGCAGGCTTTGGCTGCAGGGCTACTACTCCCGACACGCCCACAGTCACCGCGAGAGTAGCCAGTCCCACCCACTTGTATTGGTCGAAAGCAATTAAATAACGTTTAACAACGGATAAAGTCATGACGATTTTAGATTTTAGATTTTAGATTTTAGATTGTTAACGATAACTAATGATTGCGGACTAATTCTACAAATCCCCCAAAAACCTTAGAACTTTCGGTCTGTGATTAAAACCCATATCGCATAAGTCATTCCCCATCTCAAATCGAAAATCGAAAATCAAAAATCGAAAATAGTATGACTACCTATCATTACGTGACGGGCCGAACAAATCTGTTACCCCATTTCTCAACTGCTCAAAGAACAGAATAAATCCCAAAGTATCGCGAAATGGTCGAGTAAAAGTGTTGAGTACATAACCAATGCGCTCTACCAAATTCCTACCAATCACAATCACATCATTATCTTCGAGCATCGGGTTCTGAGAAACATTGCCCTCCAAAGCAGCTTTAGCATCTATCGAACGGTTGATTGTTCTACCTTGCTTTTCGTCGAACCGAATCAGGGCTATTTTCCGCAAGTCAGCAAGATTAACAGGCAAGTTGTTGAGAGCATCCAAAAACCTGCTGCCATTTTCAACGTAGAACGAGGTCAAACCACCACTAGCGTAACTCAAAACTCGAACGTAGATCCTGGGCTTAATCAGAGTAGACCGCGAAACCAGAGCTTTATCGTAGTCTAGGTTTTTCGTACTAGCGTCCAATTCCGGGATGACAATCACATCTCCCGATGCCAAAGGAAAATCGAACAAATCTTTACCGTTTGCTAGGGGAGTGTAGAGGTCGATTGGTTCCTCCACAGACGAGCCGTCCATTAGCGTCCGCCGCACTCGCACCTCCCGCAAATCGGCTTTTCCCGTGACTCCCCCCGCAGTCACCAAAGCAGCCGAAATTCGACCAGAACCCGCCGGAAGCGTGTAAAAACCAGGTTTGCTGACTTCTCCGGTGACAGTGACTTGGACGGGGACAGCAGCCGCAGCGAGGCTGTACCTCGATGCTAAATCTTGATCGGATTTGCGATCGGGCGTAACCTGTTTATACGGTACGACGATCGCATCTCCATCTTCCAAACGCAAATCCGGTGGAGCAATACCAGTTTGCAACGGTGTCAAAATATCAACAACTTGCTCCGCGACATCACCGGACGGCAGAGTCCGCCGCACCCGCACCCCTCGCAGTTGGGCCGTAGGATTAGTCCCAGCAGCAGCCGCCAGAGCCGCAGGAAGCTGGGGGGTTTGCAGTGGATAAAAACCCGGTCTGGCCACTTCCCCCGTCACCGTCACCACTACCGGGCGCTGAACCAGCAAAGCAGCCGAGACTTGAGGATTTTTGATAAATTGGCCAAAGCGCTCCCGGAGGCGCTGCTGTGATTCTTCGACGGTAAGACCACGCACATTTACTGTTCCGATTAGCGGCAGTACAATTACCCCTTCAGGGCTGATTGCACCCGTAAAACCTAGCTCTGGGAAGCGCTGAACTTGAACAGAAATCTGGTCTCCCGGGCCCAGGCGGTAGGGCCGATTCCGAAAAGCTGGGTTAATATCCCGGTTGAAATTGGCAGGCGGCGGTGGCGGTACACGCAATGGCGGTGGCGCCACGAGTCGCTCGTCTCTTGGAACAACAGATTGAGCTAAAGCCGTTTGCGAAAAATTTTTGCTATTAAAACCCCATAATACAGCAGCAAAAGATAGAGTCCAAGCAGTTGAATACAGACCTGCCAAGGAAAAAGCGAGGCGATTTTTAATAGTGGATTTTTCCCGCATTTTCAGAGTATTTAAAAAAGTAATATTTTGAATAATGACCTGACTTGTAAGTTTCATCTAAATAGAGTAGCGCGAAAAAACAATAATATCTTTTCAGGGCGGGTTGAACCCAGATATTTACTAGGAAGCAGTTGATTTTGGCAAAACTCGCCCACGCCCTAGGCTGATTTATTTACACCTACCTGCTTACTGAAACCGAAAAGTTTCTGTAATTAATTTAGCCTGGACACTTTCGGCAAGAGATTCCAGCAATGGTTGAGCTATCTTAATGTCGCCCTGCGGTTGAATGGGAAGGATGATACTGACAGCAACCCAAGAGGCGCGGCGGTTAGACAGTCTAGCAATGCTGTCTTCCCAAAACCAGCGACTGGTTGTTGGAGAACCCCCATTAGGCCAAGCGTACCACTGCACGACAGCAAAAGTTTGTTGGGGAGTCCAGCTTCGGAAAAACCTCGCCTCGACAGTAGGCGGTGGCTGGCCGGGTATTGGTGCTAATTTAACTGTAAACCTCAAAGTGCGATGAGAATCGGTTTGCCACCGGTGAAATCCATCGATATCTAGCCATTCCACTTGGGGCTGGTTTTTGGCGTAATTTTGAGGCAACAGCAATAAAAGGGCAATTGTTCGATCATTTTTAATTTCTTGAACTAACCATCTGTGAGCGCCAATTTGGACGTTATTCTGAACGGCTATAACCTGCCACCCAGGAATTTTTATCCCGTTTTGGCGCACACTTCTTAATTGCTTGAGGTTGGCAAGGGTTGGCGGGTTCGTCCAAGGCCACCTTCCCGTCGCGTAGCCGGGAATTGCTACTGCCCCAACTAATACCAGCAAAAACACCAGTACCATAATTTTAGATAATTGATACCGCCGCAGTAGTTTCTGTGCTGAAATCATCTGTTTCATTAATTGCCAGACTGACTTGGGAAATACTTTTCCATCCCGTTGAGGACAAGTACCAATAACCCTAGTATACAAGCAGAATACAAATCTCCGCCCCATCCGGCGTGTAGCCAAGTAAAAAGCGCCTCTCTGTCGGTTCCGTGAAAGTAAGTTAGCAAAGTATTGCGAAAAATGTTGGAACTGATGCTAATAATGGATGTAATCACTAAAAACAAAAGGCTTTTTTTGCGAGAGTTCCAAACTCCCGTCCAATCCAGCAGAATTAAGCTGACGTAAAGACTGGTAAACAGCATTTTTAAGCCTGCACAGTGCGGAGCAACTTCTACAATGCGCTCGTTCACGTACAGATAAATTTCTTCCACTCTCACGTTGATACCAACCTTAATTAATATCCAGCCTGATGCTTCAGCAATGAATTGCTGCAACGGCAAGGCGTAGGGTTCTATGAGGTAAGGAATGTGGTTGGGCGAGGCCAGAAATACGAAGAAAAGCGGCATCGCCTGCAATTGTAAGCCGGGAATTCCTTTTAAAGATAAGCAAATGCTGGCCAGCATTACGGGCAGGGATAAATTTACTAAATCGCTCAAGCGACTCAGATAAAAAAGCGTGGCTAGTACCAGCAAAAAGCCTCCCAAAGGATGCGGTGAGTTGGGTAAGCTGCGCCAGCACTTTCGGTTCGTCCAAGCAATATAAGCTGCGTAGGGCAAACCAATTAGTCCGTGGCTGAAATATTCGTGTTCGAGGCTGATGCTTTTGTTCAACCAGCCGTCGTACCAATGTACTAGCAGGGGGGCGTACAGCAGCACTAGGAGCACCGTGATACCTTCCCCCAGGAGGTATCGCTTGAAAACAATGCGAATTTTGCGCTGGATGTGCATGGTTTGAGAAGTTTTAAGATTGCCGCGCTGGATTCGCAACGCTTTGGGGTTTTGAACTGTCAGTTAAAGATTTGTTAATTCGCCACAAAAACGCTTTGAGAACCGCACCCTACTGCTTGAAGCACCTGCAGCATTAGTTTGATGAACAATTAGCAATTCAATGATAGTACGATCGCCCGAACAACTTGCTCGATCTGAGTATTGCTCAATCCGGGATACATTGGCAATGATAAAATTTGTTGGCACAGGGTTTCTGCATGGGGGAAGTCGCCCGGATTGCCTAAGTTTTGGTAGGCGGGTTGCAGGTGACAAGGTATGGGATAGTGTATACCTGTTTGAATGCCGTGTTGAGCGAGTTTGTCCTGAAGGGTGTTGCGGTCGATCGAGCTTTTCTCAGTAATTTGGATAACATAGAGGTGATAAATGTGACCGCTGCTGCTGTGGTTGGCGATCGGTACAATGCCTTTGTGTTTCAATGGTGCTAATAGAGTATTGTAGTGTTGAGCAGCGTCGGTGCGATCGCGATTCCATTTTTCTAAGTAAGGTAATTTAATATTGAGCACGGCGGCTTGCAAATTGTCGAGGCGGCTGTTTGTACCGATTTCTGTGTGCAAATATTTGCTGGGTGCTCCGTAATTGCGGAGAGTTCGCATTTTTTCTGCGAGCTCTGCATCGTTAGTAATTAACATCCCGCCGTCGCCAAAAGAACCGAGGTTTTTGCTGGGATAAAAACTGAACGCTGCTGCTTTCCCAATGGCACCGGCGCGGTATCCTTCTCTGGAAGCTAGATGCGCTTGGGCGGCATCTTCAAATATGATTAAATCGTGGCGCTTCGCAAAATCTAAAAGCTGCCCTGGCGATACCATTTGACCGTAGAGGTGTACGGGGATAATTGCTTTAGTTTTCGAGGTAACTGCTGTTTCGGCTGCTGTGAGGTCAATCAGGGCGGTTTCCGGGTCACAATCTACAAGAATAGGTATAGCTTTGGCTTCGAGGACGGCGATCGCGGTGGCGATAAAAGTGTTAGCGGGTATGATAATTTCGTCGCCCGGATTAATGCCGCAAGCTTGGAGTCCCAGAGCGATCGCATCTGTTCCGCAAGCCACTCCTACGCCGTATTTTACTCCAGAAGCTGCTGCAAATGCTGTTTCAAATTCGGTGAGTGCTTGGCCTAAAATAAAGTCTCCTTCCTGGATTATTTTTCCCATAGCTTCTGCTATTTGGGATTGGATTGGTTGGTGTTGCAGGGAGAGATTTACAAAGGGAACTTTGGGCTGGCGGTTACTCATACATCAGAGGGATACGAATTATTTATATTAACATTTAGGTGCGGATATCTTTTAATTTATTTTTTACCGCAGAGGGCGCAGAGAGCGCAGAGGAAAAGAGGAAGAGAGGAGAAAGCCTCGCGCACTTTTCTGGAGTTGTCAATTAAATCTAGGTTTTTCTGTAATATAGAATCAGATAATTTTCCAGCAAGCGAAATCATGGAATACAAAAAACTCGGCGACAGCGATTTATCAGTATCTGAAATCTGTTTGGGTACGATGACTTACGGCCAGCAGAACACGGTTGCAGAAGCGGCCTAACAGCTCGATTTGGCGATCGATAGAGGAATCAACTTTATCGATACGGCCGAAATGTATCCTGTCCCTGGAAAGGCGGAAACTCAGGGGAAAACAGAGGAATATATCGGGGAATGGTTGGCGAAACAGCAGCGGGATAAGGTCATTATAGCGACTAAAGTGGCGGGCAGAAGCACTCGATTAAAGTGGATTCGGGAAGGGAAAAATCAGATCGATCGCCCAAATGTCCAAAAAGCCCTGAATGACAGCCTGAAGCGCTTGCAAACTGACTACATCGACCTCTATCAGATCCACTGGCCAGACCGCTACGTCCCGCTATTTGGTGCGCCGGATTACGACATCGCCCAAGAGCACGAAACTGTACCGATTTTGGAACAGTTAGAGGTATTTGCTGGCTTAATTAAAGCTGGGAAAATCCGCTATTTGGGTTTGAGTAACGAGACGCCTTGGGGAGTTTGCGAGTTTTGCACGTTGGCGGAAAAACACGGGTTGCCGAAAGTTGTTTCGATTCAGAATGCTTTCAGTTTGAGCAATCGGACTTTTCACCTAAATTTAGCAGAAACTTGCCGTTTTAAGAATGTGGGATTGATGGCTTATAGTCCTTTGGGATTTGGCTTGTTAACGGGTAAATACTTGAATGGAATTCCGGAAAATTCTAGGTTGGCTTTATTCGCTGGATTCGGTCAGCGTTACGATAAAACTAATCTGAATGATGCGGTGAAAGCGTATGTTGAGATTGCGGGTAAACATGGGATAAGTCCGGCGCAGATGGCTTTGGCTTATGTGCGATCGCGCCCTTTTGTAACTAGCACTATTATCGGTGCAACCAGCCTCGAACAGTTGGAGGAAAATATCGGTAGTTTGGAGGTAAATTTGGATAAGGATATCATAGCGGAAATCAATGCGGTGCACGCTAAGTATCCGAATCCGACACCCTAAGTTTATTAGTAGGTTGGGTTGAGGTAACGAACCCTACGTTTCACTTCGCCCAACTTACCACTTTTCTAATATCATGTATGTTGTCCAAATCAATAAAATAGAGAAGTGGCAGAAATTGTCGAACAGTTTATAATAGATTCAAGCAGAGAAGTTGGGAGCGGTTGTGAATGGACAGGTAGCGGAACCGAACCGCAGTGGAACAATTCTAAATCAATGAAAGCCTACGATCATATTGCTCGCCATCATGGGCCTAAACTGAAAGCCAACAGATTGATCGGAAGAGCAGCAAGCACTAACGATGACCAAGGACAATGGCTAAATGCGGAGGATTGGATCGTAGCCGAGCAATTAGTACCCAAATATCGAGGAGAATACATTATTGATTTTCATCGTCCTATAGGTAGAGTTTACCATCCCGATCTAAGGATAACTCAAAACGTCACTCGCGCTTTTATTCAAAGGGATTTTGATGGAACTCTCAATAGTGGTTATCCTATAGCTGAGGGTGTCAGTCTGCGACAATTAAATAGGAGTAGCAGCCATGAATAGCAGTCATAAATTTAATTTTCAACTAGCAGAACGTTTCTTAGAAGACTGGGCAGATCCTGCAGAAGATCCATTAGGGGAGCTTTCTGATTTTGAAATGGGATGGCGATGTTTCTGCTTTGAACACAACCATAAAGTTTTTATAGAAATAGGTGACGCTCAAAAAGAGGTATTTTTAGATCCCGATATTTGTATGATGATTGAAAGTAACTTTCCCAAAGAAATTGCTAAGCTATCACAAGGTCAAAAAATAGTAATAACTTTTTCTGAGAGTTGGTTTATTATTACGTTGCTACCTACGGACGATCGCATTAGCTGTACTTTGAGCAAGTTTGGAACTTCGGGCTGGGAAAAGCATTTTGAGTTCGATCGCACTCACGTATTAGATGTGCTCAGAGGTTTTCTTCAGGAAGTGATGCAGCTAGCTGTAGATAAGGGTTACATCACGTTGGAAGAGAAGGAGGAATTTATTAGTCCGGCTTTTGCTAGCAGTACGGATGCTGCGGTATTGAGTAAGTAGTTGGTTTTGGTGGTGTTTTGGGCGATCGACCTTTTTTATATATTCCTGAAACCCATTACCATGTCTGCCCGCGAGCGATTCAATCGGCGCTCAATTCTTAATAGATATTGAGGTGGATTTGGCCTCCATTTTACCCATAGCGCGGTAGACTGCGCTATTCAAGCGTATTAGATTAAAGCGGCATCGGATGTCGGCAAATTGAGGTTGAGTTGGCATCCACTTTACCCATAGCCCCGTATATGCGGTTATTCCAGCGTATTAGATTAAAGCGGCATCGAATGTCGGCAATCGGATGTTTAAATCTCCGTAATAAAGAAAACAAACGGTCTTATTTATCGCTTGACAATTCACAGGGCGAATGTTAAATTCTTAAAATACAAGCTCAAACAAAACTTCCTCACATTCCCAAGTGTAAGAAAGACAACGCTTTAATGGCTTGTAGTTTTTGCAATAGCAAATCATATCTGATACGGAAAAGGCCCGCCTGAAGTAACGATTCAGACAGAGGCCTTGCTTTAGCTAGCGAACTCACGGTGGTTTGACATCTCAACTTCAGACCACCACAAGTCAACGTAACTTTTGAAATATATGTCCCCTAATTATACTCCACAATGCGAGTCGTTGTACACCAACCTTCAGCGGACTAAGAAAACCCTCTCTGTTTTGGCGGAGTCGAACCGCGCTTTGGCGAAGTCGAACCGCGCTTTGGCGGAGTGGAACCGCAGTCTGCTTGAGGAAAACGAAGCAAAGGATAAAACTATCAAAGCTAAGGATAAAACTATCCAATCCTTTGAGCAAAAAATCCTTGAACAGCAACAAGAAATAGATGACTTGAGGCGCGAACGTGATTGGCAGCCAAATCACTGGGATAACGATGGTTCATCAAACGCAGATTGTCACGATCGCGAATATGTTACGGATAGACTAGGAATCTCATAGAAAGTACGATCGCCCTTTCCATTCATCCCTGAAAATAGGAAAATGGTAAAAGGTGATCGCACTTGACCCTAAAATCTTTCTCAACTAAACCCATGAGTACAATTCGCTTACAACTAGCCGAATACTTGAAATGTCGAGGTTTCACCCCCGAAAACTTAGTCGAAGCTGTGGGCGAAACACTCAATCCTGAAACCGTATACCAACTGATCGAAAAAGCCGAAAACCTCAGCCACCTAGACTTATCCGTCCTAGCCGCCATTATAGAGGGCTTGAGCAAACTCAATGGTTTTCCCGTTGGCATCGCAGAAGTGCTAATATTTTTTCCTGACATTTCCGAGGAAGCATTGGCAAAATCGCCTTGGCGTCAACTTTACCTCGTCGATAATGAAATTCCCCCCTATGATTGGGGAGATGTAGACCCCCTCGAAGGCACAAAGCCTGTGCGTTTTATTCCGGGAGTTGGAATAGTAATTCTGGACAATGAAAGTGCAACGAATAGTAAAGAAGATATCCAGCCATTTACTAGAATTACCTGCGATTCAGAATTCATGGCGGGAAAACCTTGCATTCGCAACTTACCCATAACTGTTGAAACTATCATCTCAATGATGGCGTCTCACTATTCGACAGCAGAAATACGCCAAACTTATCCAGAACTTGAAGAAGCAGACTTTAAAGAAGTTATCGCCTATGCTAAATGGCGAATTCAAGAAACAAATCCGATCGACATTGGCAATAAAAAGGTAGAGAAAATTTGTGAGTCAGCTACCTAATTTTTTGCAGGTGAGGGCCGTGGTGCTAGTTAACTTCCCCGCTCAAATTCCCCCCGGTCGCGAACAGGAAAACACTCGACCTGCGGTAATTGTAGCTTTGCCAAATGTCACAGGAATAACGCGGTTTTCGTTGGTAATAGTCGTTCCCTTGACGACACAACAAGGAGATTGGGCGGCACGAAACTCAACGCTATATCCGCAGCTTCAGGCTGGAATGGGAAACATACGCTATGACTCTACAGTGTTGCTGGATCAAATACGCGCTGTGGACATAAAGCGTGTTTTGGGCTACCGAGGAGATTTAACCGCAGAAGAGTATCAGCCGATCGCAAATGGACTCAAGCTAATGTTCAGCTTTTAAATTATCCCTTCATTACCTAACCGTTTATCGCGCAGATGCTTAATACGATTCCCTACGGGATAGCTTCGCACGCGCGTACTTTTTGCTGTTTTTCCTCTAAAAACTCGGCAAAGTCGCAGACTTCAGCCCAAAGAAACCGGGTTTTTAGCGAATCTTCGCACCGCAACGAAGTATTTTCGTAAAAAACCCGGTTTCTGAACCTCATGCGTAAGTCTTATAATTGCAACTGATGCGGATAAACTGTTTCAACACCAATCGTTTCTATAAATGCGCCCGGTTCATCCTGAGTTGCAGGAACAAAATCCCCGCCAACTTCTGCTTTCACCCATCCCCCAAATAATTCTACTAAATAAGCTTCACCATTCTTGAAAACCTCAACAATTGCCCCGGCTGTTTGTGGCGGTGCAATCTCGCCATCAGCGAGGGCGACTGCTTCGGTTAAATTAACTGCATCGAATAATTGAAACTTGCTCATTGCTGTCTCCCAACCGTTTATTGCACAAATGCTGAATACGATCGCACTTTCCTACTCTAAATAGGAAGTCGCCGTACTCGATAACGATTATCTTCCACTGTCACAATCGCACCTGTTTCCAAATCTTCACCGCACTCTGACAAAACAGCCAGCAATCTAGCACTAACAAACACTGGAATAGTGGTTTGCAGTCTAAAAATAATCACACTTGGAAGAGATTGAGAACTGATAGCCAAAAGCTCGCCAAAATCCAGGTCAAAAGTTAAAACAATTCGTTGCTCTTGGCGTGCTTTTTCCAGGATCTCAGAATCGGGCAAACGCTCCAATCCTTGCTCATTTAAGTGTACAGCATTATATCCCTGCTGGCGCAGTGCAAGCACCGTTACAGGAGACACACCCATGTCTGCCAAAAATTTCATGCTGGAGTCCCGCTAAATGGACGAATTTGCTCGTTCGTCAAAAATGCCGCATACTGGAGACTAGCTTTAATATCCTCAGCTTCCAAATAAGGATAAGCTGCCAAAATTTCCTCTACACTCATCCCATTTGCTACTAAACTCACTACCAAAGAAACAGTAATTCGCATTCCTCGAATGCAAGCTCTTCCTCCCATAATTTTTGGATCGAAGGTAATGCGATCGAACATCATATCCTCCCACTCTTCCTTAATGTCCCAATAGCTTATCCCGCAAATGCTTAATCCGATCGCGCAATTTACCCGCCTCCTCAAACTCCAACTTCTTAGCCGCCGCCTTCATCTGCGCTTCCAACCGCCCGATTAACTGAGGAATCTCATCCAAAGATAACTCGTTTACCTGTTCGTAAACCTCCTCCAACTGCTGAGAATTCAGCTTGCGCGACACATCCAAAAACGCCAAAATCGCATTACTCGATCGCTTTTTGGCGATCGGCTGCGGCGTAATCCCGTGCATCTTATTGTACGCTAGCTGAATCCCCCGGCGTCGATCCGTTTCGTCGATCGCCTTAACCATACTATCCGTCAAATTATCCGCGTACAAAATAGCCTGTCCCTGAACGTGCCGCGCCGCCCTTCCAATCGTTTGAATCAACGAACGTCCCGAGCGCAAAAACCCCTCTTTATCGGCATCCAAAATTACCACCAGCGAAACTTCCGGCAAATCCAAACCTTCCCGCAGCAAGTTAACACCAATCAATACATCAAACTTACCATCCTGCAAATCTTGGATAATTTCGATGCGTTGAATCGACTGAATTTCCGAGTGCAAATACCGCACTCTAATTCCCCTTTCCTGCAAATATTCGGTTAAATCTTCCGCCATCCGCTTGGTTAAAGTCGTCACCAAAACTCGCTCGTCCCGACTTACTCTCTCCTTGATTTCTCCCAACAAATCATCAATTTGTCCTTCCGTCGGGCGCACGAAAATTGTCGGATCTATTACTCCGGTAGGCCGAATTACTTGCTCTGCAACTCTGCCTTCAGATATTTCCATTTCCCAATCCCCAGGCGTAGCAGAAACAAAGATGCACTGATTCTCTTTTGCCCAGAATTCCTCAGCTTTTAAAGGGCGGTTATCAGCCGCGCTGGGCAAGCGGAAACCGTGTTCGATCAATACTTTTTTGCGCGCTTGGTCGCCGTTGTACATCCCCCGAATTTGCGGCACTGTGACGTGAGATTCATCTATTACCAACATCCAATCTTTCGGGAAATAATCAATCAAACATTCTGGCGGTTCCCCCGCATTTCTCCCTGCTAAATGCCGCGAATAATTCTCGACTCCGTTGCAGTATCCTACCTCGCGCAGCATTTCCAAATCGTAGCGCGTGCGCTGTTCCAACCGCTGAGCTTCTAAGAGTTTACCCTCTTTTTCAAATTCTGCCAGTCGGTCTTCTAATTCGAGTTCTATTCCTTGGCAAGCAGCCTCTAATTTATCTTCTGCCGTGACAAAGTGGCGCGCTGGATAGATATTTAAAGCCGTTGAACTTTGCAGGATTTTACCTGTTACCGGGTCAACGTAGCGAATGGCATCAATTTCGTCGCCGAAGAATTCGACGCGAATAATTCTATCTTCGTAAGCGGGGCCAATTTCCAGAACATCGCCTTTGACGCGAAATTTCCCTCTGCCTAAATCTATGTCGTTGCGGCTGTATTGGACGTTCACTAAATCTCGCAAAACTTGCCGCTGGTTGACTTCCATTCCTACTCGCAAAGGAATAGCAGCTTTCAGGTATTCTGCAGGCATTCCCAAACCGTAGATGCAGCTAATTGAAGCAACTACAATTACGTCGCGGCGTTCAAAGAGCGATCGCGTGGCGGAGTGCCGCAGCATATCTATCTCGTCGTTAATTGCTGCCGTTTTCTCAATGAAAGTATCGGTTACGGCGATGTATGCTTCAGGTTGGTAGTAGTCGTAATAACTGACAAAGTATTCGACTGCATTGTTCGGGAAAAAATTTCGCAGTTCGTTGCACAGTTGAGCTGCCAGGGTTTTGTTGTGTGCTAGAACTAAGGTGGGTCTGCCGATTTTTTCAATCACCGAGGCAATGGAGAAGGTTTTGCCCGTACCTGTGGCACCGAGTAAGGTTTGAAATCGATCCCCAGCTTCGATGCCTTTGACGAGTTGGGCGATCGCTAGCGGTTGGTCGCCTGTGGGCTGGAAGGGCGCTTGCAATTGAAAAGATGCTGCCGCAGTTACCATAGGAAAATGTAGCTATTACCCATAAATCTTAACAAAAATGCAGACATTCTGCAATTTCGTTAAAAAAATAGTTAGACTTTGTAATATTATTTTAATCATCGGCCCAAATAGAAAGCAGAAAGCCCACAAAAGCAGTTGTCCGAACCCAGCAATCAACAGCAGTAAGCGAGGAAAATAATTATGAGTCTCACCCCCAAAAATAAAGGCAATGCGATCGCCCGCCGCGGCAAAGGCAGTTCCAAAAGCCAACCCCCAGAACCCACGGATACCAAAGCAACAGGAATTCAACTTTATCGGCCGCAACTCATGCATGACAACCGCCCCGTCGGCCCAGACGATTTTACCATCAGCGAGACCGTCTCGATGTCGGGGAATCGCCCGATCGGCATTAGCACCCTGCACCTCAGCGAAACCTACGGCATTGTAGGCAATCGCCCAGTCGAATCCAGCGACTTTGAAGTGGTTGCTACACTCGGCAATCGCCCGATCGGCTCCAGCGCCATGCAAGTCAGTGAAATGTTCAGTATGTCCGGTGCTCGCCCTATTGCCATCAGCACTCTTCACATTGATGAAGTTTACTCCACAATGGGAGGAAACCGCCCCATTGCCTCAAACGAAATTGACGATAGCTCGACATTAATGGGCTTCTTAGATTAATTAGTCAGTTGTTAGTTGTTAGTTGACTGTTGTCAGTTGACCGTTGTCAGTTGACTGTTGACTGTTGTTATTTCTTATTTGTTACCTGCTACTAATAAGCAATAACCATAGCACTTCTGGGTTTAATGAGGTACGTCTGGTAATTGGTAATTGAGAGGGATGTATAGCGGTTTTCTCTTGAAGTGAAATGCTAATCTGTAGGGTGCGTCGCCCTCAGATGAGAAATGAAACTTGCAGATTTTTCCGGGCGACGCACCTTACCCTTATCAATAGCGGATCTAACAATTTGTGGCGTCCAGAACTGTAATAATTACAGTCAACAGTCAACAGTCAACAGCCAACAGTCAACTAACTACTTCCCCAGACTCTGATATTTACTCAATAAAGCAGCAAAGCGTTTGTAATCCACAGGCTTCCTCAAATACTCCGCCGCTCCCAATTCCAAACCCTGATTTTGGTCGTCCAAAAAAGTTATCATAATTACCGGAATATCAACCAAATCCCGATCGGCTTTCAATGCCGACAGCACCGCCCAGCCGTCCATACTCGGCATCATCACGTCCAGAAGAATCGCGTCGGGCAGCAACTCCTTAGCCAACAGAAGCCCCCCTTGACCGCTAGCCGACGATCGCACCCGAAATCCCTGTTTCGACAAGCAGCGAGTCATCAAATCCCGCGCGTCTGGATCGTCGTCAATCACCAGCACAGTAGCAGCATCCGGTAGATCCAGCCGTTGCGATCGCACTGCTTTTTGCTTCGCTTCTGTCGCCACTGCACTCGGTTCTAAATCGTCGGCAGGCTTCGGCTGCATTGGTTCGATTTCTGGATCGTCCGGCGCTTCTTTCGGGCTTGTAACCGCAATCGGCAACCGGATCGTAAAACTAGAACCGCAATCAAACTCGCTCTCAACCGTAATGTCTCCGCCCATCATCTGGCAAAACTTCCGGCTAATTGTCAGCCCCAAACCGGTGCCGCCATACCTGCGGGTAGTAGAATCGTCCGCTTGAGCGAAAGCTCCGAACAGCCTCGACACCTGATCCTCAGTCATGCCGATGCCGGTATCGGTTACTTGAAACACGATCGACGGCTGTTGACACCGAGAAGGATCTGCCGAGATTTCTTCGGAATTGTCGATCGGCAAAACCTCCCCTTCTTCCTTCCAAACATTAATCGTAATTTTGCCTCGATCGGTAAACTTAGCAGCATTGCTCACCAAATTTAACAGCGCTTGCCGCAGCTTCGACGAATCGGAGTAGATCGTGCCAATATTGCGATCGCAATTGACGATCAAAGTATTGCCATTTTTCCCTAGCGTCGGTTGAACAGTAGTGACAACCTGCTCGATCAAATCCCACACCTCAAAAGTCTCCAAGAAAAGAGTCATCTTTCCTGCTTCAATTTTAGAAATATCCAGGATGTCACTAATAATGTTGAGCAACTGCTTGCCTGCCATATTAATGCTTGCCAAATCCATCACAAACTCTTCTTCGCCGAGTTCCAGAGCCTCTTCTTGCAGCAGCTCGCTGTAGCCGATAATCGCATTCAAAGGCGTCCGCAACTCGTGAGTCATATTTGCCAAAAAAGTGCTTTTCGCCCGGTTGGCAGCTTCGGCAGCATTCTTAGCGACTTCCAATTCCTCCGATCGTTCCTCTAGCTGCCGCTGCCGCACCTCCAAACCGTTGAGCAAACTGCTAATTTGCTGAGCCATTGTATTGAGAGTAGAAGATAGCACCCCGATCGCGTCATTAGAAACCACAGGCGATCGAGCCGTCAAATCACCGCTTGCCATCTGTTCGGCAGTTTGCCGCAGCAAGCCGAGATTCCGAATAATTGCCGACACAGACACAAAACCTACTATCCCCGCGATCGAACTCAAAGCCAAAGCCCCCATCAGCCAGTGCTGAGTGCGGCTCGCCACCAAGAGAGTTTGCTGCACCAGCACCGCCATTGCCGCCTCGGGAACCCCCGCCGCCGGATCTGAGGCAGCCTCTATTGTCAGCAAATAGTTCTGCATCTCCACAGAACCCATCCACCCGACTCCCACCGCCATCCAAGTTATCAGTACCAAGATGACAAACAGCCCGCTCAAAGACGCCCGAGTTCCCAGAGAAATCCCCCTCGTAGCAAGTGCCGCCGCCCAAGGATAGCCATTGAGAAAAGGATCTGGCGGAACCGGTGCGCCGGAATTCCAAATCTCCTCAATTTGACCGTCCAACCTCACCTTGCCAATCCGCACTGTTTTCCAGATATGCTGAGTTTTGGCATCTATTTTTACCTTGCCCGAAGGCGCTGCAAACTCAATATTTTTAGCAGCCGCCCTGACTTTAACCACATCTGTCGAACCAGCTTTTTCTACTGCTTGCTTCCACAGGTAAACGCCCAAATAAGCAGCTTCGATCGGGTCATCCGTGACTCGATTTTCCCCGTATCGGGCTTTATAAGCCTTGACAAATTTACGATTTTCCGGTGTATCCACCGTTTGAAAATAGTTCCATACCACCAAATGTCCAGCAATATTGGACGGCCCGATCGCTCGCACTTCCTCTTCTGCTACGCTGACCGACATCACCGGCAAATCCTCTGGTTTCACGCCAGCTTCCCGCAACTTTTGGAAAAAAGCCACATTGCTGTCGCCGTTGAGAGTGTTGAGAATCGCATCTGGTTTCACTGCTAAGATATGTGCGATCGCCTCGCCCACTTCCCTCGAACCCAGCGGCAGATAAACTTCCCCCGCCAACTCTCCCCCCAGTGCCGCCATTTGAGCTTTCACAATCCGATTTGCCGTGCGGGGAAAGATATAATCCGAACCCAACAGGAAAATTTTCCGCTTCCCCTGTGCCAGCAAGTAATTCACCCCAGGCACAATCTGTTGGTTCGGGGCAGCACCAGTGTAGAAAATATTCGGACACTGTTCTAGCCCTTCATACTGCACCGGATAGAACAGCAACCCGCTGCCGTGCTCGAAAGCCGGCTGTACAGCTTTGCGGCTCGCCGAAGTCCAACAGCCAAATACCACCGCCACCTGCGCTTCTAGGAGCAATTGCTTAGCTTTTTGAGCAAAAGTTTGCAAATCGCTGCCTCCATCTTCTATAACCGCTTCCAAGGGGCGTCCGAGCACCCCTCCCGCCGCATTAATTTCCTCAACAGCCAACAGCGTCGCATCTTTAACAGAAATTTCGCTGATGGACATCGTGCCCGTCAGCGAATGCAACACGCCTATTTTGATCGGCTCACGAGTCGGGCCGGCTGCTTCGAGGGGGTTACTGCTCCTTGCTCCCATAGGGTTTTAGATAATTTTTACTAATAATAGAAATTTTAGTTCGATCCGGTAGGAAGTTAGCCTTGACGCTCACTCTTGTTTAGCAGATTATTTAACCCGATCGCCACCAAACTTGGGAATTGCTGCACCCTGTTGATTTTAACCGTCAAACTGCTCTACATCTGACTTAAGTCTGCAGTGACAACTCCTACACCAACACAAGCTGTCACCATTGGTGTAGGCATCTGGGCGACTCCTGCTATTGCATAGGACATTAACTGAGCTTTAAGAACGGGTTGCCCCACCGCTCTATTTTTGATATTAACTGCGGCATTATGGTCACGGTCTAGACTGCACCCACAGTGAGGACAGTCATGCCAACGAATATGCAGCTTTTTTGGTA
>NZ_JAUBTT010000174.1:0-8664 GCF_036705125.1 Microcoleus sp. B7-D4 | reverse complement strand
ATCCCCCAAACGGCAACCGACAGCGATCGCATCTCCCATTCTCCCACAGTGCAGGTATCTTGAATCGTGCTTCACACTGGGGACACTTAGCTAAAAGCTTAAGCTGATGGCGATGGCTGATGCCTCGGCTATAGCCTACGCACTTCCAAACAGACTTAAACTGCCACTCAATCCGATGACAAGGCGACTCGGCATAGCAAGCACCACATACCCGAATCGGTTCTATAAGTCATGCGTACTCCCTAGCCACTTCCTACAAAACAGTCTTTTCAACCTTCTTAAACCCTCTGGATAGAGACTTAATTGCCGTCTCCCTTAAAATTTCATCCAAGCGGCAAATCTGGGGGTAACAACCAGGCTCAAAACCAGAGTGCGCGGGACGTGATGGGACAAGACCAACTGCGAGAATTGGCGATCGTCCTGGTAGCACGGGTACGCAAAAACGCTTCCATCGATTGGAATCTCAAAGAAAGCATCCGATCAAGAATGAGGGTGATGGTTAAACGTCTATTGAGGCAATATGGCTATCCGCCCGATATGCAAGCTCTTGCGATCGAGTTAGTGTTAGAGCAGGCAAAGGTTTTCACCGAGTTTGAAGTAGAGACAAATCGTTCCTAATATTACGCAGGAAGATTAAAACTCCTGTAGCGAAGTTGTAACATAGAGATAAGGATGGTATAAGTGGCGAAAGGTAAAGGAAACCCGCCATTTTGAGTACAGTGAGGATAGGCGGGGAAGCTGTTATATTCTGATGAAGCTGTAGCTAGTTTTAAGCCCTAGGTCAGGATATGACGTTATTCTGACCTCGCTTTAGTGGCTGTAAGCCCCGATAAAATTTGACTGTTCTGAAGGTTTATAAAATCCAATAATTTTTTTAGAAGTGTCGTCTGTTGAAATGTCTAATTTACTTATTCTTTTTTCCAATCCACATTCAACTGTTTTTTTTATAGCTTCAAAACAAGAGTCAAATATTTCAATTAATGAATTATTATCATTTTGGTCTTTTATCTCGAATTCTTTGTTAACAAATTCCTCTTTTTCGATAGCTGGAACCCTCACAATAAATGAATTTTCTTTTTGCTTAACAGCTATAACAAAAATTACCCCTGACAAAGGAACTAAGTGGTTTTCACAAAAACTTTGACCATAAAGATTGGTATTGCTTGGATTTGATATATTAAGTAGTAACTGGAACTCAAAGAAACAGCCATTTTTTATAGTAATGAAATCTTCAATATTGTTGTCTACGAAACCTATTTCTTCTGCTGAGTTAATAAGACGTAACTCCTTAGCTCTAATATAAAGAGCTAACTTTTTAGTAAATTCTTTTATAAAATCATAATTTTTTGTTACATATTCAATAGTTTTTCTATGATCTTCCTCGTTAATATCTACTAATTGCTGAAATTTTGATATGGACATATTTTTGACCTACTGTATACAGTTATTGACTATTGTAGCATTAAGCCTAGATGCTTGAGGATTTTTTGCAGACTATTTAGTTGGCACTCTCACAATACAAAGCCATGTGTCACGCGGTTGACACTGTACAGCAGCACTGTTATAGTATTTGAAACGCCTGACACATGGCGATACACGTATGCTGCCTATCATTATGCCAAATCCCAAAGGACACGAAGGCTCAATCAAGGATTCTCGATTTAAGGCTGCGTGGCAGAGTGGCCCTACTTGCACCATCCAAGTTCTGACCACCCTCGCTTAATCAGGAAGTGCCTCTATCCTGATGTAGCAGCACTGCTTTCAAGTCCTAGATGGGAAAAAGAGTTATCCCCGCCTATACCAAGATTTTGGAGTGACTGGGAAAATTACCCTTTTCCCGGCTAAACCTCTAGCGGGATTTTTTCGACGGGCTGTTAAGTCTTTGCCGAAGTGAAAAAAATTAGAAGACCGTCGGAAAAATAGCCGCCTGCCCGTCCGGCTGAGGACACCCAAAGCCGTGTGTCACGCGCTTGATATTATTTAATAGCCTTAGCGGTTCCAGGCTCTGGCTCAGGATATATGGCTATCTTTACTGAGTTTTACCTTGCAAGCCCTGGGCTGGGAAATACCTCAAATCCGACCAAGATAATATCCGCTTCTATTCCCTGTGCAGTTGGGGTGGGAACCGTTAGTGAAGATTGGACATTATCATGTTGATGCAGAGAAAATTTTGGGGGTTAACCAGATATGATTATAACTATTTTAGGGCAAGCAAGAGGAGGAATAGCATTAACAAGTTTTGACGCTGTATTTTACGCCATAACATTTCTGGTTCCCGGATTTGTTATGGATTTAACATTATCTATTTTTGTCCCTAAAAGGCTGGAAGATTTACAATCTTCCCTCTTGCGATTTTTGACTCTGAGTTGTGTCAATTATGCAGTTTGGTCTTGGCTAATTTATTTAATATTTTTAAAAACACCTAGAGAGGTTTTATCTGTTTTTTACACTGCTTTATCTTTGGGAGTGGTTGTGTTTATTAGCCCGATAGTAATTGGAGTTTTACTTGGATATTTCAGCCAAAAAGAATGGATTAAAAAAATCTTAAATAGATTGGGATTAAATACAATCTCTAGCATTCCTACAAGCTGGGACTATAAGTTCAGTAAAATTAATGAGTCTGTATGGCTAATTGTAACTTTGAAAGACGGCAGTACAGTAGCAGGGTATTTCGGCACTAACTCCTTTGCTTCATCGATTGTCTCAGAGCATGACTTGTATATTGAGGAAATTTACAAGATTGATACTAATGAATCGTGGGAAAGACTGATTCCCCCTTGCAGCATCTTACTAAAAGGGGAAGAAATAAAGTATATTGAATTTTGGAGCGATAAACAGGAGGAAGCTAATGTCTAACGAAAAACAAGAACGGTTGGATGGCTACCAAGCCAAAAAGTCAAATCCCCCAGAAAAACGGACTCCACCCAAAGGTGGTTCTAATGTCACTCCTCCGCCTAAAGAGAAAAAAGAGCAAGATTAACGACACAATATCCCCAACGCCTCATCGAAATCTTGGTCACAATAAAATAGATGTTAGTAAGAGGTAAATGACATGAGCCGAGAGGAAGCAGTGCGACGAATTGAGCAGGTGGCTGATGAAAATTTGAGTGAACTAGATTTATCGGGGCTGCAGTTGGAAGAAGCACCACCGGAAATTGCCAAGTGTATATATCTGGACTCGCTTAACCTCAGTTGCAATCAAATTAACTCCATCCCAGAGTGGCTTGGGCAACTGTCCAATCTGATAGGGCTTGACCTTAGTCAGAATCAGATTACCTCCATCCCAGAAGCGTTAGGGCAACTGTCCAATCTGACATGGCTTTTCATCGAGCAGAATCAGATTACCTCCATCCCAGAAGTGATTGGGCAACTGTTCAATCTGAGAACTCTTTTACTCCATGAAAATCAGATTACCTCCATCCCGGAATCGATTGGGCAACTGTCCAATTTGAAAAATCTTTTCCTCTATAATAATCAGATTACTTCCATCCCAGAAGCGATTGGGCAACTATCTAAGCTAGAAACCCTTAACCTCGGTCAGAATCAGATTACCTCTATCCCAGAAGCGATTGGGCAACTGTCCAATCTCGAAATGCTTACCCTCAGCCAGAATCAGATTACCTCTATCCCAGAAGCGATTGGGCAACTGTCCAATCTAAAACGGCTTAACCTCGGGCAGAATCAGATTATCTACATCTCAGAAGCAATTGGGCAACTGTCCAATCTGGAAATCCTTAACCTCAGCCAGAATCCAATTACTCAAATTCCAAAGGTGATCGGACAACTGTCTAATCTAAAACGGCTTACCCTTGGTAGCAATCAGATTACTGAAATCCCAGACGCGATTCGTAGTATGGAGAATTTGGGAAAACTAGATTTGCGAACCATTCCCGATTCTTACTTCCACACCCGCAATCCAGCGCTACCTGAGCTAGATGCTGAGCGCCAGAAAATTGAATCTGAGGAATATTTTGACACTGAAACTCTTCAAGACGCCAGACAACGGATAACTGCTTCTATTGTGCAGCGACAGGGACAGGCTGGATTTCGACGTAAGTTGTTAATTGCTTACGGTGGTCGATGCCCGATAACTGATTGTGATGTAGAGTCAGCTATCGAAGCGGCACATATAATTCCATATCAAGGTACTCAAACCAATCATCCAACAAATGGTTTACCGCTCAGATCCGACATACACACTCTGTTCGATTTGCATTTACTATCAATTCGACCAGATACCAATGAAGTGGTGATTGCTCCTGAACTCGTCGGCACCTGTTACCACGATTTGGCTGGTCGGAAACTGGCTTTACCACAGGATCAAAAAACAGTACCAAATCAAAACGCTCTTAGCAAGCATTATGAAGCTTTTCTCAGCAAATGCAAAAGTGGTCAGCCATAACGGTTATAAGGTATAGGTGGGGATATTCGAGTATCCCCGCCTATACCAAGATTTTGGAGTGAGTAGGAAATTACCCTTTCCCCGCCTATACCTCTAGCGGAATTTTTTCGACGGGCTGTTAAGTCTTTGTCGAAGTGAAAAAAATTTAGAAGACCGTCGGAAAAATAACCGCCACCCGGTTAACTATTGGTAATACCACAAAACACTGTGTCACGCGCTTGACACTACTTAAGGGTTACTGCTACAGTAAATAAAACGCTTGATACAAGGGATTCATTTGTTATGCCCAACCCTATTGATTGGCGTGTAAATAAACTACAGGTTATGATGACCCGAAATGGCTTCTGGTAAATAAGTTCAGCCGTAAGGGCTTAGAACAATACATTGTGGATCAAGCAAATGGCAAAGATTATATTAAGTTTATTGGATAATGGTCTAGATTATATCTATGAAGCAGTAGTACCAATGTTGGAATGCCTTGATGGACCTGAGCATTCATGGAAGTATTCTGTATTGCATCTATACTCTGGAATTGAATTATTACTAAAAGAGAAACTCAGACAAGAACATTGGAGCTTAATATTTCAAGACATAAGTAGTGCTAGCTTAAAAAAACTTGAAAATGGTGATTTTGTTAGTGTGTATCATGAGGAATTAATAAAAAGATTACGAAATATTTCAGAAGTCATTCTTGATGATAAACCTATAAAAAAACTTCGAGATTTAAGAAATAGATTTGAACATTTTGATATTGATATACCATTAAGTGAATGTCAGTATATTGTAGCGGCAGCATTAGATGAAATTATAAAATTTTGGGAAACTTACCTCAAACCTCTTAGTACAATTCGCCAACAAGAAGAATTCAAAGCAATAAAAGAAATTGCAACCAGATTTGAAGTTTATAAAAATCATAGGTTAAATAAATTTAAAGAAGTCATAAGTGGAATTGTGGAGAGTAAGAATGGAGTAATAGTCGGATGCCCGGACTGTTCCTCATTAAGCTTTGTTGTATTTAAAGATAATGAAAGAGAGTGCAAGTGTTTTGTTTGCGATGAAAAATATACTAAGGATGATTGCCTAAAAAAAATAAGAAATATTGAAGAGTATCGGCAGACAGCTCTAGTTTTTTGTGATGAGCCCTATGACACAACTTGTCCTTGTTGTCAAAAAGAAACGAGAATAAGATATATGCTTTTAGGCAAGGCAATTTTTGATGAAATAGCTTTTTATTGGTGTTTGAACTGCCTTAATCGAGAGAAGCTAGACCCTGAGTTTAAAGAACGGTTTAGGAATGCCCCACGAGAAGAACTTTTAAATATTTTGGAATACCACTTTGCGGTCGAAGCAATCTCTCAAATGCTCCAAGATACTCGATCAAACCATGCAGTTTCTCAAATGCTTCAAGATATTTGATCTAACCTGTGATCGCAAAATTGACAGGTTGATGTTTAATTGCTGCAAGGAGTGGAAACATGAGCAACAAAATAGACAGGCATGGACAGCGACAATTCTGTCCTACCCTCAGATAAAATTGCTATTTGCTCGCTAATATCGAAACATAAAATCCATGTGTCACGCGCTTGACACTACTTAGCCTTCCTGCTAGACTAAATGAAACGCTTGACACAAGGGAATCACTTGTTATGCCTAACCCTAAAGGACACGAAGACTCAATCAAAGATTCCCGCTTTAAAGCTGCTTGGCAGAGTGGCCCAACTCGCACCATTCGAGTTCCGATCGCCCTGGCTGACGCTACTCTAGATTATGCCCGACAACTCGATAAAGGAATTGAACCGCGTGACACAGCAGATAGGCGTGGTGGTTCCGAAGTAGAAAAGAAACAGTTTCAATCGCATGACACAAGGACTGGAGCCGAGGAAGTGGCGTGGTTAAAGGCTGAGAATAGGCGCTTACAGAATTTAGTGAGTGATATGAGGATTGAGCTGTACCACACCCCACCCCCTGAAATTGAGCTACCAGAGGCTGCTGACTTGTTAAACAGACTGAAAGCCAAGCGTAAGAAATCAGCGACAACACTCGCAGACATTGAGGCAATTTTGGAGATGATTGAAGGGTAAACCCCAAAAGGGAATTAGGAATCTATACCCCGGTTCATCCCGGAATGTGCTGAGATAATTTCTATAGCGCTAAGCCACAAAAACTTAAAACCCTATTAGGGATTGAAACTCCGTCGTTACTTACGGAGTTACTGCAAACCGTCACCAAAAACCTAAAGCCCTATTAGGGATTGAAACTTGACAGACTTTGATGCCATTTGATTCGGTTTGATTCCTGTTTTTGCGCGGTTTGCACAGCAACTGCACTGTCAAAATCTAAAATCTGAATTTAAAACCTGAAATTATTTGGCCGACAAGAGCGGTTGGTATTCTGTTCGCTGTCGGCAAGTATGATCGCACCTGGCAACAATTGCCAAAACCAAAATCCCTCAATTACTCGAAAGTTGAGGGATTTTTCTTGGCTCAAAACATCCCATCCAGTAAGTCGGTAACGGCCCCTTGGTCGCGGCTGCGATTATCGTCGTACACCATCAGGGTATTCAAATTCCTGTGCCTGCTGAGTTTCTGAACTTTCCGCACATCCCCATCTGTTGCGTCCAGCGCTGCTGTGATAGCGCTGTGTCTGATGCGGTGAGGGGACATCTGTTTTTTAATACCAGCTTTTTCGCTATAACGGACAACCATCTTGCAGATCCCGTCGCCGCTAAGTCTGTGTCCGCTGTGAGCGGAGTCAAGTGCTATAAAAAGCGGACTATCGTGCGAGCAACTTCCCCTTTCCTCCAACCAATCGGCGATCGCCTGCACTGTCGCAGAACCCAAATCGATCATCTCAGCTTGCGTACCGCGTCCCTTGCCCCTAATCCGCAAAGTCTTACCGGCCGGGTCAAAGTCACCAACACTCAACTGGCTGATTTCGTTTCGTCGCAAAGCATTACCCCACAGCAGCCGGAGCAAAGCATAGTCTCTCTTGCCAGCTTTCGTTGCCAGATCGCACTGCTGCAAAATTCGCTCAAAAGTGGCTCTATCAACGCCCGTTGTATCTCGGTAGCCGACAATTTTCTCCCCCTTAATATCCCCTAAAGTATAGTGACACACGCCGAGCTTGCGACCCATTTCCACCAACGATTTAACAGCCGCTAGCCGCCGATTAACAGTCGCTTCCTTGAGTCCCTTGTCGATCAGCTTAGCTTTGTACTTCAACACCACCGAAACTGCTTGCCGTTCCTCAAGGTGCAAAAACTCCAAAACGTTATCAGGCAAGGCGGGCGTCCCTGTCATAGTTACCAAAAAGTCATTGACATCACGCTCATAGGCGCGTCGTGTATTTTCGGAGCGCTTCTCGGCGAGTAATTGTTTGAGCACGTCTGGATCGGTATCTAGAGTATCGAAATACCTTTCAATTTTGGCATCGAGGGAAGCTTCCAGGCGGGCGATCGACAGTTCTGCTTTCATTGTTTTTGCTATTGATAAGCACAGTTTACGATGGCATGGAGGGTCAAAATGCGCCCCGTCCATTTTGGGCGGGGCTGTGGTGTCTAAGCGGCTCTGTGTTTTAGTATCGCTTGTTGCGCCAAAGCTGTCGCTTGATTTTCTGATTCCAGAATCAAGACCGGAATGTTCTCGCCGGCCCGCGTCCGTTGAGTCGCCGTGCCAGCACGGAGGCGTGAAACTGAAAATGTCCGCTAACAATTTTGTACCCGCTACTGTCGCGCACCACCACGGGGGGAATCATGAACCCACCGCTCGCCAGACGCTCGCTCGCCAGCAATTTCTAGCTCGCCCGGATCTTCGTTGCAGACTGGCACATCAGAAGTGATGCGCTTTACCGAGACTAACGAGAGCATTAGTTTCTTGGTGGAGATCGGCCGACGCCGTAAGCACTCTCCGTAGTTGGTGCGGTAGCGTCGGTGTGGCGATCGGTTCTGGGGCGGTCGGAGTTTTTTCGGGCAGTGGTTTTGGTTGTACTAGATAAATACTAGCACTATGCCTAGTAGACATTTAGTAATTAAGCTAGTTTTTGTGTCTAGTATTTCTCATGAGTCAATGCTAGTATTTTGGTCTAGCTTATGTACTAGATACCGCTAGCGATGGGAGGGTTCGCTAGGGGTCGGGCAACTGTTGCTGATAGTCTTGGAGCTCGCTAAGTTTGGCTTGTAGCGCTGCCATTTGGGCATTCGTGGCGTCGATTTTTGAGGCGATTTGAACGAACTTGTTGGCTAACAGAGTCATTGTTCTTCGTCC
>NZ_JAUBTT010000173.1:0-8926 GCF_036705125.1 Microcoleus sp. B7-D4 | reverse complement strand
TGGTCAATCCTAAGCACTTTAAAAACTGGTTTACAAGCTGCTGCTACTGTACTTCATAAACCTGGAATACGCTGTAACTTAATAGAACCCGCAAGCGGGCCCGCATCCGAATTCAGTCGAACAGAAGCTGATGCTTTTATTATTAATAAAGCCTCCGATATTAACAGCATACCTTCTACCAACACCAGCCCTCTGATAACTAACAGCACTCTCAGGGATACAACAAATTCTGAAGTTGACCCCCTAATTGGTAAACTCGACTCGGACTTAGGAGACCCCCTAACCAACCCAAATCGAATTGCCTCAAATAACGTTTCTTCTGATTCTAATAAATCTGCGACTGACATACCTCCAGTCAACTCGTCAATTAGCAACTCAGAACTAAATAAAACCACAGAAGCTACAACCGCTGTTCCCGATCAATTGCTGGAAAATAAAACACAATTATCGCCAACCGCCTCCACAAAATCAGAACAAGATTCGGACAAAACATTACCAGTTGTAACTGCATCTACCACGAGCGAAAAAGCTTCCGACAAAACGCCATTACCCGCTACCGCTGAAACGACTTCAAAACCCGAAGAACACCAAACGCCTTTATCATCAGAGACTACACTCTTCTTCGAGTCATCACCAAACAAAATATCACCGGCAACTGCATCAACGTCTGACAATTCAGGAGAAAATACAACATCACCCGCAACTGCCTCAGCCACTGAAAACCCTGAACTAGATCGAACATTACCTGCAACTACATCAACGACTGATAAATCAGAACCAGATCGAACATCACCTGCAACTGCGTCAGCTTCTGATAAATCAGAACCAGATCGAACATCACCTGCAACTGCGTCAGCTTCTGATAAATCAGAATCCAACAAAACCTCAGTTGCGACTACATCAACGACTGACAAATCCGAACCCAACAAAACTTCACCTACCGAAATCTCCACCACCAAAAACTTAGATACAGCCACTAATCTAGAACCCAATAAAACCTCAACCCCAGAACCAGATCAAACCTCAACTCCCCCAACCAACATCAACTTTGACTCAAACGCATTCAGTGTCGATGAAAAAGGAATAATCGGCATACAATTCACATCCGACGGCGGCTGGTATAGCGGACAACTAGCCATCGTCAGCCTACTCGGAATGGAAAAATTCGTTCCCGGTTCCGAGGCGTTCATCAAAGAAGCAGCAAGTCGAGCTTTAAGCAACTCGACAAAGGGCTACATCGCAATGGATGACGATTTAGAAGGAGCATATTACACCGATCCTAACAGCTCAGAAAACCTCAATTCCGGGCAATACCTCGGCACAAAAACATTTGCCATGACGCCTGGGGACAAATTCTTCTTCATGCTAGTACCCAACGGCACCGTACAGCAAGTATACGACAACCCCGCAATCGGCGGCGACAAAAAACCCCTATTTTCAATAGCTACAGACAATCCCAGCGACGGCTTCAGTATCGGTCAAATTGCCGACATTACAGGAGAAGGGCAACTCTTCGTCATGGAAGACATGGGGCTGATTCAAGGAAGCGATCGGGATTACGACGATATCACATTCCGAGTCACGGGCGCTATATCTAAAATCATTCCCCTCAGCCAATTAGTTGACGCCAAATCCGCAGCAATTCACTCCCAATTAATTCAAAAACTGAAGGGTGAATCGGATAAATCAGAGCCGAAATCTCCAGCAGAATCAAGTGCTACTAATTCGGCTGATAAATCGCAGGAAAAAACATCATTAATAACTAGCGATACCGACAAACAAAAGCCTCAGCCAACAGCAACACTCACTGACGATTACAGTCAAAAACTTCAACTAACAGTAGAAAATGTTCCTAACCCAGACAATCAAAAACCTCAATCACCAGTAATAGTTACCGACTCAGACAGTCAAAAACCTCAACCAACAGCAGCAACCATTGTTAACCCAGATGGCAAAGAATTGCCAATAACAACAGTAACCACAGTTACCGAGTCAGACAGTCAAAAACCTCAACTAACAACAGTCGCTAACTCAGATAGCAAACAATCGCCACCAACAGAAATACTAACTGTTAGCCAACCCAAAAATCAAGAATCTACAAAAACAGGAACATCAACAGTTGGTAAATCCCCAACTCAAGAATCGCTAGAAATAGAACAAATAACCCCTAATCCAAAAACACCAAGCGCTAGCATTAATGAATTTAATTCAGGAATTGAACCGCAAGTATCACTGTCGGGGCGACAAGTCGTCTATAACGCTGATAGAATAAGCCTCATAGCTCTTATGCCTTGTTGATAATTAGGTAGTTTATGTGGAGACAAAGACATTAATTCAACAACAACCTGCCAATTACTAAACATCAAATCGACCCATGATTCACCCCAAAGTCCAATATAAAAAGTGCTATGTCTAGCATATTTTCTGTGACTTTCTGTTTTTCTGCTTAGATATTCTTGAACTTGCTTTGACTTAATTTCTATCCCTTGGATTATACTCTTCAAGTATGCTAGTGATAACAGAATTAATAATTTACTCAATCGCTCGCCCGTGAGATTAGTCCTTTCTAGGTTATATCCTCCACCCTTAAAGTCTCGCTCACATTTCTTCAATTCCAAATCTTTTTGCATAAGCATCAACTGCTGCTTGTATATTTGCCAAGCTTGTCAGAATATACCAAGGTTCTTCTGTAGTAATATTTCGATATTTACCCAGCCACTTACCTGCCAAATTAAACCCCGTAACTGGTGCGGTTTTTCGGATTGTTACTTCTTGATTGAAAAAGCTATTTCCTTGCTCTAATCCTAGCATTTTTAGTTCAGTCCATAACTCCAATTCCGTCTTGATACAAACATTCTTTTTTAGTCGTAAACAGAAATCTACTTTCTTCTCCCTCAGCCAATTTGCCAGGCTAACACTACAAAATTCACGATCTCCTAACACGAGCAATTTATAATTTGATAAGGCGGCGAATACTGGCGTTAATACGAATTGTTTATTTTCCAATGTGCTGTTCCCTTGTTTGTCAAGGACTTTCCAATAAATAGGAATAGCTCTTTTTCGCCAAATCATGCTAACCATCAAAATATTATTTGATTGCCATTTGGTTCGGTCTATTGCTAAATATACAACCTTATTTTGTTTGACACTACCTTTAATCCAACCAATCACCAGTGGCAACCAAATACTATCTAGAGTCCATTCATCCTCCGATAAAAATCTCTGAATCTTTTTTCTTCTACTTTCAAATTTAATGGGCATCGCTAGTTTTGTTGCTATGCTTTCCAATGTGACTTCTTTAATCGATTGCACTACTTGAATCAATAAAATTGTCAATAAGTAATGAGAACGTGTCAGCTTTTCTAACAAATGGGCATGATATAATTCTGGTATCATTTAAGTGTTTTTGGGTAAGAAGCTTTCTTACCCTATCTTTTTCTAGGCGATTTGTCTAGGATTGCCGGACTGTATGATTTTCAGGCAACCTGTCACCCCGTCAGCAAGTATCAACAGAATCTATTGTCAGCCAGCCAGCCGATGCTGAATTAATTAAAACCGACAAAATTGCAAGTAATCAGATTTCTCAATCGCCCGCTGAAGCCGAATATGGTGCAAACGGTACTGCTTCTCGATCAACCGCTGCAACTACGCTGATTCCCACTCCTATCGCTTCACAATCGCCTGCGATAACCGCTGAAATTGCCGATAATCGGGGCGAAGAATTGCCTAGAAAAACTGATAATACCCTTGACAATCCTGCATCAAAATCGCTAACCAAAATCCTTGAGGTTGTTCTCGCAGAAAAGGCTACTGATACACAGAAAAATGATCGGGCTGTTACCGCAACCACCGCTGAATTAGAAGCAGAACAATTCTACCAAAAAACCGCTGAAATTATTGGCACAAAAACAACTGTCGATGTAATTGAATATGACACCGCTTTTCCTGAAATAGTAGCCGAATTTAAAACTGAACAATTGCCGACAAAAACCGATTTAATTGTCATAACTAAAGCGGATGATACGGTTGAACGTACTCTTCCGGTTGCTGAAATAACAGCCAAAAATCAAAACGAAGAATTACTGATAAAAACAGATTCGGGCGCTGTTGCAGAATTCACGGCTGGTACAATCGATACGAACATCCCTGCCACCTTCACACTAGCCGAATTAGCAACTGAAATCTATCCAATAATTGCTATTAATTCTGACGAACCAAAACCGCGATTTTTCAACTCTAACAGCAAACTTTCCGACAATCTTACAGACAGTCAATTCCCTGACAATCTTGCAGACAGTCAACCCAATTCAACACAGCGTACTGGCAACTTCCAAAGCAGTACCAATACCCCAACAAATCTCTCAATAACAACAACAGCAAATTTACCAAGCCCCGGCACTTTCCTTGTATATAACCAAGGACAAGTCAGATTTGACTATGTATTTGACGGCGGCTACTTTGAAGGCGAACTCGGAATTTTCAGCCTGGCAGGAATGGAAGCATTTACACCAGGAACTCCAGAATTCATTGCCGAAGCATCCCGTAGAGTTTTAAGCAATTCCACCGACGGACATATTGTCATCAGCGACTCGAAAGAAGGAGCCAAATTCACCGGTGCGATGCCGTTCGACGGGGATTGGGGCAGCGGCGAATATCAGGGTATCAAAACTTTCTCCATGCTACCAGGCGACACCTTTGCCGTCATGTTAGTCCCCAACGCTACAATACAATCATCCTTCCAATCCTCATATTCGGGAAATTTGTTCCCCGAAAACCGTCCCTTATTCAGTATCGCCACAGCCAATCCCAACGATACCGCTCATCTGCTACAAATAGCCGACATTACCGGCACCGGCAACACCTTTGCCCTCGAAGATATGTCGGCCGCCAACTCAGACAGAGATTACAATGACCTAATCTTTAAAATTAGTGGCGCAATAGGAAACGCACCGCTGCTAGATACAGTCATCAATCCTGACAGAGAATGGCGCAATACTCCGTTAGGACAACAATTGCTCGCCGAAGCCAATCCCCCGAATTCTGACAACAATCCGCCCGTTGTTTCACCGACAAGCGCTCGGACTTATACAGAATTAGAGACAACTATTTCATTAGACAATCAGGCCACAGATGCAGAGGGCGACCCCCTGACAATTAGCGTCCTCAATCCAGTAAACGGCACTGTAATTTTCAATCCCTTAACGAACAAAGCATCGTTTAAACCAGCAATCGGCTTCTCTGGAATTGCCAGCTTTGATTTCCTTGCCAGCGACGCTTTTGGGAGTTCAACTCCCGCGCGGGTGACAGTCAACGTCAGCGATGTTCCCCTGCTGAATCTAGATTTTGTGAAGCGAAATCCGATCCTCAATGCAGGAGAAAATACGGAATTAGTTGTGCTCGGAGATTTTGCCGACCAAAAAGGTGTAGTGCTGCCAGATTCTTATTTAACTTACACTTCAATAAATCCAGAAGTAGCACCAATAGACGCAGCCGGGAAAGTGACAGGTTTAACCAACGGCACTTCGATTTTGAGCGCGAGTAGAAACAACCTGCAAGCAGTGACCCCAATTCGCATTGGGGCGATGCCGCAACCGACAACAGACGCTCAATTGCATCAGATACTAGCCGAAATGTACGGACTAGACCCCTACCCGGATGCCGTCTCCCTGACACCCGGCGCAACCCGGAAACTGTCCCTCGGCTTGAACCCTGGGTTGAGCGAGGTCAACTTAACCGCAGCCAGTACGGGTACGCGCTATTTTAGCAACAACAGCAACATCTTGAGGGTCAGTCCCGACGGCACTATTACAGCAGTCGGCGTTGGCGATGCTGCGGTGACTGCGATTTACGGTGCAGCAGAAGCAACAATTCCAGTGCGAGTCGAAGCGCCGCGAAGCGGGCCTGCAACCGTGGGGGCTGCTGGCGGCGTCGTCCTCTCAAGCGACGGAGAACTTATGGTGATGATGCCTCCCGGCGCTTTGAACAGCGATACAAATGTCAGCATTGCTTCCTTAAATCGCTCCGAGTTATCGCTGCCAGTCCCGACTGGATTTGAGTTTGCCGGGGCTTTTAATTTGAACTTTGGCGATAGCTCTCTGGAACAGCCAGTTCAATTAGCGGTGCCAGCACCAGAGGGCTTACCTGCGGGAACTGAGGTCTACTTCATGCGGAAGGGTGCGTTACCGGATGAAACTGGTGTCTGGAAACCAATCTGGCTTCAAGAAGAATCTGGTGTAGTTGGGGATGACGGCACAATTCGTACCTCCTCGCCACCCTATCCAGGGGTTGTCAGGCCAGGCGAATATATAATTGTCTATTCAAGTCCCACCGGAGATGCCACCTTAGTCAAAGGTCAACTCACCCTTAACTACGATTTCCCCCTAGCATTTTTTGGTATCATTGACCCCTTGGGAGGTATCGGTCAGTTGATCGATCCAAGCAACTTTGTCACCAATTTTGGGTTTACAGTTTCTTACGACATCTCTTCAGTCAAAGTAATCGCGATCCCTAAAGTGGGATTGCCAATAGTTACTGAGTTGGGCGTCCAACGAAACTCAAACGGCGTTGCGACTTTGGAAGCCAACCTAAATATACCAACACCAGCAGCTTCCAATTCCGCAGCCGCACCTAAACTTCAAGCAGCCTCTCTGAAGTTCAAAGACGAAAACAATCAACCCTTTGAGGGTAACGAACCGATTCTTTTCCTCAAAGCCAGTAACGTTCTGGCGAGCAATTTGGGCGATCCCAAGGGCAGCCGGCTCGAAGACTTAGTTGTGAAATTCTACGTTGGCGATCGCGTTTACGAACAGGCAATATTGCCCAACCTTAGCGCAACTTTGGGAGACAACCAGTTTGAAGTGGCAGTTAAAGTACCTAATACTGTAGTTTTGGGTGAGTCTTACATTTCCTTATCCAGACGGCAGAATCAACTGGTCGATCAGAACCTGACGGAACCAGTGTATGAGGAGATCGAATACAACAGCAATCCCATTTGGTTGGACGCGGGAGCTGAGTATGTTTTTGCGGCGCTAAAAGGAGCTGATGCTGTTGCAGTTTTAGACGGTACAGATCCCGAGTCGGTTGTGGCAGCTTCTAGCAGTTCTAATTTACTGCTTTCTACTATTCCTGTGGGAGATGGCGCGATCGACAGACCGCGAGACTTAGCTGTGACGAGTGACGGAACCCGCGTTTACGTGGCTCTGGAGCAGTCTGGTCGTGTGGCATTGGTCGATCCGATGGTGTTGCAACAGGTGGACACCAAACCAGATACCCCCGGCATCAACCCGATCGATTTGCCTATTGGTGCAACGCCTCGGTCAATTGCCATCGACCCCCGCAACCAATATGCCTACATCTCTGATGGGAAGCGAGGAAACATTTATGTTTTGGACATCGACCCCTTCTCCGAAGAATATCATCAGGTCATCCAGACTATCTCCCTAAGCTCAGTAACGGGTGGGTTAAATGAAATAGCTATTAGCAGTGACGGGCGCAAGCTCTTCGCCACTGCACCGGGCTTTCCAACTAGCCAGATTATCGCGGTGAATATCGATCCTGAAGACCAACCTCTCGATCCAAGCCAGAACCCCCGCAAGTGGCATCAGGAGATTGGTGTGGTAAATACTTTTGCTGGGGTGCAGGGAATGGCTGCTACCGCCGAGCCGAATCGGATGACCTTTACTAACACCAGTAATGATAGTAAGGGCTTTGGCGTATTAACAATTACCAACGACGATCCCACTAGCTTTGCCGCTACTGCCAACGATTATGCGGCGCTAAGTTTGGGTGACCCCCTAATGGGCGGTTCCCTAGATTACTTTGATGTCAATCGGGCGGTGGCTGTCACGGTGATGCGCGATGGGTCCTATGCGTTTGTGGCCGCGAAAAACGACAGTCCGCAAACCGGAGTTGAGAGCATAGACGGGGTGCGGGCAGGAAGCAATATCGGCATCATTAAAGACCCGTTTGGACCCACTCCGAAACTGGTGGCGGCGACTCGACCGATACCGCAAGGGGCAACCACTGACTTGGTACTTTCTAACGATAACAAATACCTCTATGCTTCCTACCCCACCCTGAGCGGCGACGGGGGTGTCTATGTCTTCGATGTCGAGGAAATTATCAGAACTCTGGAAAACCCTGGAGATTTTAAAATCGACAACCTCGACAGAGGTGTCAAATCGCCTTACTTCAATCCTGCCACGAGCCGTCCGGTCAGCTCGAGTAAATTCCAAAGCGTTCCAATTGACGATATTAACCCAGCAATTAGTATCGCTGCTGACTATGGGATTGTTACGGGGGATTGGCCTCGCAACCAGTTTACTTACGGTGTGTTTGATAGCAAGCACAGTCCGATCGCAACGGCTGGAAGCCCTTGGGGAATGGCAGCAAGCTTGAGTATCCAAGAAGATGAGAAGGAAAGGTTGCAGGAGCTAAGCCAGAGGATCGCAGAGCTGGTCGAAATGCGCGATACAGCAGACAATCCCAACGACGTGGACAAACTTCTTGAAAGACCTATTAGACAACGGGATGGACTGTTAAGAAAAATCTCAGTTGAGGTTCAAAGAGATAAATATGGAGATGAAGTGAATGTTAGTCCCGTTGAGCTGGAGGGAGGCAGATTAATCTTTGAAATCAACTACGAAAATCTTTTTCAAACTTTTTATGGTAGTAGCTCTGTTGCATGGAATATCGCACCGCTCGAAAAACGAGCTGTATTCGATATTGGTAGAGAGCTTGCTTCCCAACGAGTAAATTTACCCGCAGGTACTAAGCTCAAGACCATGTTGGGTTTTGGCGGGACTACCGCTCAAGGGCTTGTTCAACCTTATCCCGGCGATATCGATTATCGGGACTTAAACATAAAATACGATAAAAATAGGTTATAATGCTTACATAGCAAGCATATAACGTTAAAAAATGACCC